>JAHEZG010000198.1 GCA_023251195.1 Chitinophagaceae bacterium
TTCTGTTTTTATGCAAAATCATATTTCTATAAAACAGCACTCATCATCCAACTCAAAAAAACAACTGCGCACAGCTGTCAGATTTTTGCCTGCCATTATTTTATAATAAAGATTAATAAATATTTGTGCAATTACATTTGCATTTCCACCTCATGCAGCAATCAAACAAACTAAATTACTCCAAACATCTGGCCGTTTACTCCATTGGGTTTATGTTGCTTGCACTTGATATGAATTTCAGTCCAAAAATTCAATTCACTTACTTATTTGTCACCCCGGTTTTATTAACTACATGGTTAAAAGGAAAAACCAGCACCTTGTTTGCCGGATACTTTGTTACTGTCCTGTGCTTCGTTGGTTTAATACCTGATTTAATTTCATCCACCATTTTAAACGAGCAGGTAGTAAACCACTTACTTTCGTTAATCGGAATTTGGGTGGGGGTTTGGTTTGTTATTCGCAATAAATATTCTGATCGGATAAAATTTCGTGAACAGGAAAAACTGGATGCCTTATTTGAAAATGCCACCGAAGGGTTTTTAATTACAAATACCAAGGGCCAGGTTGTATTATCAAATCCGGCTACCTCCAAACAATTCGGTTATAGCAAGGAAGAGTTAGCCGGGAAACCAGTTGAAGAATTAATGCCTAAAAGATTTGAAGGAGGTCATTCACATTATCGCAAAGCTTATTATGTAAACCCGCATTCGCGCTCAATGGGTTCCGGTGTTGAGTTATTTGGAATGCGAAAAGACGGAACTGAATTTCCAATTGAAATAAGTTTAAGCAGTTTCGTAACTGAAGAAGGAATGTTTGTGATTGCCTTTATCATAGACATAACTGAACGAAAAAAAGATGAAAGCGCCATTGCACATCATGTAGAGGAAATTCAAAACCTGAATGCTCATTTAGAACAGCTGGTGGAAGACCGAACAACTGAACTTGCTCAGGCAATTAAAAAACTGGAACGCACCAATAAAAATTTACAGGAAAACATCATTGAAAAAAATCAGGCTGAACAGGCATTGAATGAAAGTCAGCGCATTTACAGCGCCATGGCACACAATTTTCCAAACGGAATAATTGCTTTGCTTGATGCATCGCTAAAAATTATTTTCATTGATGGAAATGAATTATTGAAATTGCAATTGAATCCGTTTGAATTAATAAACCGCAATGTTGTTTCTGTTTTTCCGATGCACGATGCGGATTTAATTACCGAACGGTTTGAAAATGTATTTGATAAAAAACAACAGTCATTTGAAATTAATATTGGTGACGAATCATACTATATTAATGCCGTACCACTCACTGATGCTTATGGAAATGTAAATCAGCTGCTGGTGGTAATGTTAAACATCACTGAACGCAAAAGGGCTGAAGAAGAAATTAAAAACGCGCTTGAAAAAGAAAAACAACTGAACGAACTCAAATCAAGATTTGTGAACATGGCTTCACATGAATTCCGAACACCACTCAGTTCGATTCTTTCATCGGTTTCATTAATTGAAAAATATCAAACTGAAGAACAGCAAGAAAAGCGAACCAAGCATGTTGACCGTATTAAGGGTGCCGTTAAAAACATGAACGAAGTGTTGAATGATTTTTTATCACTCGGAAAACTGGAAGAAGGAAAAATACAGTGTCATCCTGAAATGTTTGAACTGCATCAGCTCGCTGATGAAGTAATGGAAACTATGAACGGCATGATTAAACCCGGTCAACACATACAACTTCAATTGGCTGAACAAAATGAAAAAATTTATTCTGATAAAAATTTGCTGCGCAACATATTCATCAACCTGCTGAGCAATGCCATTAAATACAGCCCTGAAGAAAGTGTTATTGATTTCAAACTACTGGTTATAAAAACTGAAATGATAATTGAAGTAACCGATCAGGGAATGGGCATTCCGAAAGAAGACCAGGTTCATTTATTCGAGCGCTTTTTTCGTGCCAATAACTCTACCAACATTCAAGGAACAGGTCTCGGCTTAAATATTATCAAACGCTATTTAGAATTACTGGGCGGAACCATCTCTTTTAAAAGTGAACTGAATAAAGGTTCATCATTTTACATTCAACTCCCGATAAATCAAAACTGATACATGAAAACAATTCTGCTCATTGAAGACAACCGCGATCTGCGCGAAAACATTTCGGAAATGTTAGACCTGGCTGGTTACAAAACTGAAACCGCATCAAACGGAAAACTCGGTCTGGAAAAGGCACAAACGCTGATGCCCGACTTAATCATTTGCGATGTAATGATGCCCGTGCTTGATGGCTTCAGCGTGCTTCGCATACTCAGCAATAATTCAGTGACAGCCGGAATACCCTTTATTTTTCTGACAGCGAAAGCAGAGAAAACTGATTTCAGAAAAGGAATGAGTTTGGGTGCTGATGATTACATCACTAAACCTTTTGATGAAAGTGATTTGCTGAATGCCGTTGAACTTCGCTTGAAAAAAATTGAACTGGCAAAACATGCAGAAGAAGATTCAGCATTTCATGACTTCACTTCTTTTTTTAATGACAAAGAAGAACTGGAAGAACTGAAAGAGCTTTCTAAAAATTTTGATACAAAAGAATTCAGGAAAAAGGAAATTGTATTTACTGAAGGTAGCCATTGTAATGGTTTGTACTACATACAAAAAGGGAAAATAAAAACCTATAAAACCAATGACGACGGAAAAGAATACATTACCGGTTTACACAAAGAAGGAGATTTTCTTGGTTATGTGGCATTGCTTGAAAACACGCCCCACACTGAGGGAGCTGAAGCTTTGGACGAAGCCGAAATAAGTATTATACCAAAACAGGATTTTTTAAAACTGGTTTATAACAATGCTGAAGTGAGTCACAAATTCATTCGCATGCTATCGCACAACCTGAAAGAAAAAGAAGAACGATTATTGGCACTTGCATACAACAGTGTGCGCCAGCGTGTGGCCGAAGCACTTATTCAGTTGCAGGATAAATATCAGAACAACCCGAAAGAAAAATTCAGCATCGCATTTACGCGCGAAGATTTAGCCAACATGGTTGGAACTGCAACCGAGTCTCTGATCAGAACTTTATCTGATTTTAAAGAAGAAGGTGCCATAGAAATTCATGGCAGCACCATTGGCATTAAAGACAAAGCAAAGTTGGAAAGGATTATTGCCTGATAAATTTTCTATTATTCAAAATCCATAATAGTGCATCCCAATCTCGTGCGGCGCATTCATCCACTGTTTTATTTTGTTGTAATGGTCTTCATCTTTTACAAAATCGGCGCGGGTTACATTAATAATTAAAACCGGAAAGGTGCTCACGGTTTTAAAATAATCGAAGTAAGTATTTTGTATGCTGGTTAAATAGTCTACTGAAATATTTTGCTCGTAATCTCTGCCACGCTTGCTTATGTTTTTGAGCAACCGATCAACATCGCAATGCAGGTAAACCAACACATCCGGTTCCGGTAATGTGGAATGGATGATCTGAAACAATCGCTGATACAATTTGAATTCATCCTCAGTCAGGTTCACACGCGCAAACAACAAACTTTTTATAAAAATATAATCGGCCACGGTGGTGGTTTGAAATAAATCCTGCCTGTTGAGTGTATCTTTCAATTGCTGAAAACGCTCAGCCACAAAAAACAATTCCAACGGAAAAGCAAATCGCTCACGGTCGGTGTAAAACTGCGGAAGAAATGGATTGTCGGCAAATTGTTCCAATACCAGCCTTGCATTTAATTCGGCTGCATATTTTTCGGCAAGTGAAGTTTTGCCGGCACCAATGTTTCCTTCTATGGCAATATAATTATGCATGCTGTAATTTTTTCACCGGCAATGGGTCGTTGCAATTGTTCAGCAATTGTACTGAATTCATTTTCAAAACGGGATGAACAAACTCAGGTGCAATTTCAGCCAATGGCGCCAAAACAAATTTTCGTTCGTGCAGATGCGGGTGCGGGATTATTAATTCATGTTCAATAATTATTTCATTGTTGAAATACAAAATATCAATGTCAATAATTCGGGCTTCCCATTTTTGATGTCGTACTCTTCCCATCATTTCTTCTGTAAATAAAAGTTTCTTCATAAAATTTCCTGCTTCATCTTTCGTCAGAATCAGCAAAACCAGATTTAAAAATAATGGTTGATTGGTGTTTCCCCATGCAGCCGTTTCATAAACCGACGACACAATTTTTACCGCTCCATCTTCATTTAATATTTCAATGGTTTTGTGCAACTGCGCCCATCGGTCGCCCACATTACTTCCCAACGAAAGATAAACATGATTCATTTTCATAACAATGGCGGCGAATGTAAACACAATTCACTTTTTCATTCAGTGATTCCATTGGAACAGTTACTTTTGGCAACCTAAGGAAAAAAGCTGTTAGCTGTTAGCTGTTAGCTTTTAGCTTTTAGCTTTTAGCTTTTAGCAAATGGTAAATTATTAAATTTAAAAATTGCAATAAATAATTTCAATTCTAAAATCATAATTCTAAAATCAAAAATCTTAAATCAAAATAATGAAACAGTTCTTTAAATTTTTCTTTGCCTCCATGCTCGGCTTTATAGTCGGGTCTATTGTACTTACTTTTTTAATGATCGGAATTCTGGTAGGAATTGTTTCTTCCGTTTCGGAGCCCGAAAAAAAAGAAGCATCCAGTAACAGCGTGCTTGAACTTTCATTAAATTATGCAGTGCCCGAGCAAACCAATTTTAATCCACTCGCCAATTTAAGTTTTGGTGGAATGGATATGAATGTGGCTGTTGGGTTGAACGATATACTTCACCTGATAAAAAAAGCAAAGACCGACAAAAACATCAAGGGAATTTATATCAATGCAGGAACATTTGGCAGCGGAATATCAACCGCCAAACAAGTGCGCGATGCGCTGATTGATTTTAAAGAATCGAAAAAATTTATTGTAGCCTATGCCGATGCTTATTCACAGAAGGGATACTATGTAGCAAGTGTTGCAGATAAAATTGTTTTGAATCCTGCAGGTATAGTTGAATGGCGCGGATTGAATGCACAGATTATGTTTTTCAAAGGAATGCTTGAAAAAATTGGTGTGGAAGTACAGGTGTTTTACGATGGACGATTTAAAACCGCAACTGAGCCATTTCGTTACGACAAGATGAGTGAGTCGAATAAGATTATGACCCTCGCATTACTAAAAGACATTCAAGGAAATTACATAAACGCAGTAAGTGCTTCACGAAACATTGATACATCTATCGTTAGTCGCATTGCCGACAGTATGTTGATTCGCACTGCTTACCAGGCGCTCAGTTATCATTTTATTGATGAAGTTGGATACAGCGATGCTGCAAAAAAATTCATTCATGAAAAATTGAAAACTGACGATAAAAAGAAAATCAATTTTATTTCCTTATCAAAATATTCGCACACACCAGATACTGAAAAGAAAAGCTTGGATCAGGATAAAATTGCTGTTGTGTATGCGCAAGGAGATATTGTTGACGGGCAAGGTGATAAAGACAACATTGGTGGCGACCGCTATGCTGCGTTGTTTGAAAAACTTCGCCGTGATGATAAAATAAAAGCGATTGTGTTTCGTGTAAATTCTCCCGGTGGCAGCGCAGTTGCCTCGGATGTAATCTGGAGAGAAGTGAGCTTAACCAAAGCTGTAAAACCAGTGGTTGTTTCAATGGGGGATTATGCTGCATCGGGTGGATATTTTATTTCTTGCAGTGCCAGTAAAATTGTTGCTCAACCAACCACACTCACCGGAAGCATTGGTGTGTTTGCCATTATTCCATGCGCACAAAAATTATTGAACGATAAACTCGGAATTACTTTCGATCATGTGGGTACAGGACATTTTTCTGACTTCGGCGATTTGACTCGGCCGTTTAATGATGGAGAGAAAGTGATTATTCAGAATGAAGTGGACAGCATTTATGCGCAGTTTAAAAATCGTGTTTACACCGGACGAAATCTGGATCCTGTGTTGGTTGATTCAATTGCGCAAGGAAGAGTATGGACCGGCATACAAGGTTTAGCTTGGGGATTGGTTGATACTCTTGGTGGAATTCAGGATGCCATAAACATTGCTGCGAAAATGATCAAGAGTAAAAATTATCGTTTGGTTGAATATCCGACAGTTGATAGCAAGTGGACAGAAATTTTCAGCGCACTGCAGGATGCAAAAGACGATGAAGTGAAAATGCAACTCGGCGATTTCTATTCGATGTTCCAGCAAATAAAATCAGTGAGTGAATTGAAAGGAATGCAAATGCGAATTCCATATTCCATTGAAATAAATTAGTCAGGTAATTTTCATTTTTATAAAAGCTGCCCTGGTTTCGGGGCGGCTTTTTTTATAATACGATTGGAACAATAAAACTACAGCTAACTAAAACGCTGCCCTATATAAATGCTGCATTTTCATATGCTACCGGTGGGAAATATTAAAATCAAACGCATTCATCCTCCTTTAATATTGCCACCATTACTTACACCAACAATTAAGCTATGAAAAAATATCTTGTCGTTTTTCTGATCCTGTTAAATCCAATAATCACATACAGCCAAATTCCTGATTTCAATTTTACAAATACCGGAATTAACAGCGGGTATTTTCTTTTTACACCCACCCAGAACAACAGCATGAATCCAAGCAGTGGTCACTATCTGGCGCTTATGGATTATACCGGACACCTGATATATTTTTATGATGGGAACAATGCAAGCGGCACCTCAACATCAAATTTTAAATTGCGAAGCAATAATTTATTCAGTTACTTCCGTGGTGGTTGTAATTACATAGCCGATAGTAATTTTAATGTGGTAGATACACTTGCGGCTTCAAACGGAAACATCATTGATTCTCATGACATGATTTTGCTTTCGAACGGAAATTATCTGCTGCTTACAATTGAGAAAGTATACATGGATTTAAGCAGCTATTATATGTTTTCACACAATGGAAGCGCCGGCGATGTAAATGCCCTTGTAAAATGCGGAGTGCTGCAGGAATTTAATGCAGCTGGACAGTTAGTATGGCAATGGAAGGCGAGAGATCATTTTCAATTTGATGATGTTGATCCGTTCTGGCTCAACAATCCTGCTTCCGTAGATTGGACACATTTTAATGCGCTCGAAGAAGACAGTGATGGAAATATTTTAGTGAGCAGTCGTTTCTTCAATGAAATTTTTAAAATCAATAAAACCACCGATTCAATTATGTGGCGCATGGGTGGGTATAACAATCAATTTACTTTTATTGGCGATTCAGTTCCGTTCAGAGGGCAGCACGATATTAAATTATTAACAGATGGTTCTTACTCTTTATTTGACAACGGCTACTTTTCTCCGAATCATGCAGCCAAAGCAATTCGGTTTTTTATTGATACCGCCACACACACTGCTACTGTTTCACAAAAAATATATGCTTCTAATTATGGTTTCAGCGGTTCTCGTGGCAATGCCCAGTTTTTAGCTAACGGAAATGTGGTGATTGATTGGGGTGGAATGAATAACGACAACCTTGTTT
>JAHEZG010000199.1 GCA_023251195.1 Chitinophagaceae bacterium
TGAACCAATGGAGGCACAAGATGAATTTAATAAAGTTTTAACTGAGAATGCAGGCACAAATATTAAAAGAACTTTTGGTGGAGTATCAGTTGCAGGATTAATGAAAATGAATGACACCTATGGAAGTACAGGTGCAGATATGACTGATACCTGGGCTTGCTTTGGAGATCCTTCGGTAATGCTTCGTACTGATGTTCCCGGCGATTTAATAATTACACATGCTCCTCAAATTGCATTAAACGCTCAAAGTTTTATCGTAAATAGTAATGTGGATGGAGCAATGGTTGGTTTATATTCAAAAGATGAAATTCTTGGTGTTGGATTTATTGCAGGAGGTACATCAAACATTTCAATTACTGATGGCAATTTGAATTCAAGAAATGGTGATTCAATGCTGGTAACAGTAACTGCTTATAATAAAACCCCCTATCAAAAATGGGTTAAAATCGGAACAATTGAAACACCTGTTGTTTCACAAATATTTCCAAACCCTGCAGGCGGATCGTTAACCATTGATTTAACCGGATTAAGCTGGAACCTGGGATCAATAAATGTTTACAACGCCATAGGCCAATTAATGATGCAGGGAAATTTACCAACTGATCAGTTTCAACAAACAATAGATATCAGCCATTTCGCCGCAGGTTTTTACAATGTTCAGATTTTGCTTGATGAAAAAATCTATAACAATAAAGTGGTGATAAAATAACTTTCGAAATAGCAATTAAACAGCAAGCCTGCAGTTTTTAACTGCAGGCTTTTTTATTTGATTTAGTGTTCCTTTAGAAATAAAATTTCAGCGCATTTCAATCAGCGCAACATTTTCAATGTGATGGGTGTGTGGAAACATATCAACGGGTTGCACTTTCAGTAAATCATATTTCTGTGCGAGCATTTGCAGGTCGCGCGCCTGCGAAGCAGGATTGCAACTCACATACACAATTCGCTTTGCTTCAGTATTTAATAATTCCCGCACCACATCAGGATGCATACCTGCACGCGGAGGGTCGGTGATAATTACATCGGGCTTACCGTGTTCTGTTACAAACTTTGTGGTGAGTGCATCGCGCAAATCAGAAGTATAAAATTTAACATTCGATATTCCATTCAGTTGTGCATTCAACCGAGCATCGCGAATAGAATCTTCTACTTGTTCTATTCCAATAACCTGTTTGGCTTTGGCCGCAATGAATAAAGCAATGCTTCCGGTTCCTGTATATAAATCATACACCAACTCGTCACCTGTTAATCCGGCAAACGATCGAACTACTTTATATAATTCAAGCGCCTGAGTTGGGTTGGTTTGGAAAAATGATTTCGGACTTATCTGAAATTTTAAATTCTCCATCGTTTCAATAATAAAAGCATCACCGAAATAAGTAATCACCTCCTGATCATAAATTGTATCATTCACTTTTGTGTTTACGATGTAGTGGAGCGAAACCACCTCCGGAAAATTATTTTTTATTTCATCCAACAAGGGATACAACCAGTCTTCTCTCATTTCACCCACCACTATAATCACCATAAATTCTCCTTTCAGATTGTTGCGCACAATCATGGTTCGTAAAAAACCATGTTTGTTCCAGTTGTCGTAAAAACTCATGTCGTTTTTTACTGCAAAAGCTTTTACAGCCAACCTTATTTTGTTTGAAGGTTCAGGTTGCAGAAAACATTCATCCAAGTCCAGAACCGTTGTAAAATTTCCGGCCACATGAAAACCAAGAGCAGGTTTATAAACTCTGTCTTCAGTTTCCAATTCTTCCTTCGTAACCCAGGCTCTGTCGCCTGCTGAGTAATCTAATTTGTTCCGATAATATTTTTGATTGACCGAACCGATGATTGGTAAAATTTCTTTTGCCTCTACCTTACCAATTCGTTGCAATGAATCCAGAACCGATTGCTGTTTGTATTTTAATTGCGAAGAATAATCAAGAAATTGCCACTTGCAACCACCACATGTTCCGAAGTGCTTACAAAAAGAATCAATCCGTTCAGGCGAAGGCGAAATGAGTTTGTCAATGCGGCCTTCCATCCAATCTTTCTTTGATTTTTGTAATTTGATATTCACTACATCACCAGGCACGGCACCATCAACAAACAATACTTTATTATTTATCCGCGCAAGACTTCTTCCCTCATTTGCATATGCGGTAATCTCAATGTTTTCTAAAATGCTGCCTCTCTTTTGTTTCATATCAGGGGTTGAAAAATTTTTCTTTCAAACAAAAGGTGTTCTTTAATCCTTCGGCTTAATTGTTGTTATTTGCGGGCGACAAAATAAGCGCACCGAATCCGTAATGTTCTGTTTTATTATTCCCGATATTAGTTTTATACCTGCGGATGCTGTCAGTCAAATTTGTATAGATTTGCCACCCTTAAAAATAACCCTCTGATAAAAACCATTCATTTATGAAGTCAATAAAAATTTTTGGAATTTTTCTTTTGCTTGCTTTTTTCAATCAGGCACATGCACAAACAACAAAACCACTTTTCACAGTTGGAAACGAAAGCATCGGAGTTGATGAGTTTCTGAATGTTTACAAGAAGAACAACATGGGAAAAGAAATTGATTACAGCGAAAGTGCTGTGCGTGATTACCTGAACCTGTATATTAACTTCCGCGAGAAAGTAAAGGAAGCCCGTGACATGAAAATGGATACTGCTACATCGGTTAACAATGAACTTTCAACCTACCGAAGCACATTGGCAAAGAGTTATTTAATTGACAAAGAGGTAACCGATCAATTGGTTAACGAAGCATATACGCGCCTAGGAAAAGAAATTCATATTGCACACATTCTTATTAAGTGCGATCAAAATGCTGCGCCGGCCGATACTTTAAAAGCTTATTTAAAAGCAATGACTATATATAATATGCTTGCGAAAGGAAAGGATTTTAACAAATTGGCTAAAGATTCATCGGGTGATCCTAGCGCAAAAGACAATGGCGGCGATCTAGGATACATAACTGCTTTGCAGGTTGTTTATCCATTTGAAAATGCGGCTTATAACACACCTGTTGGTAAAATGAGCAAGCCGTTTCGCACCCGATTCGGATATCACATTGTGAAAGTATTAGACACGCGCGAGTCAAGAGGCACCATTCAAGTGGAACATATTTTTGCAAAACTTTCAAAAAACTCAACACACGACGATTCGTTAAAAGCAAAAGCAAAAATCGACCAGTTATATCAGCAACTAACAGAAGGCGAAAACTTTGAAGAACTTGCAAAAAAAGAATCAGAAGATAAAACTTCAGCTGGTGAGGGTGGAAAATTACCTGCATTCGGAACAGGTAAAATGGTTCCCGATTTTGAAAATGCTGCCTATTCACTTAAAAGTGTTGGTGATTATTCAAAGCCGGTTTTAACCAAGTATGGTTGGCACATTATTAAATTAATTGAAAAAACTCCGCTGCCATCGCTTGATGCTTATCGCGAAACATTGCGCAAGCAGGTTGAAAAAGATTCAAGATCTGAGGCTGCAAAAACATCCTACATTAATAAAGCAAAAACCAAATTCAATTACATTGAAAATAATGATGCAAAATCTGAATTGTTTTCAAAAATGGATTCAAGTTTAATGAAGGGGTTATGGAAAATGGATCAGGCCGCCGGTTTATACAAAGTACTTTTCACACTCACTGATAAAACCCTTAAGCCTGAAGTTAAAAACTTTACACAGGCCGATTTAGCAGATTTCATTGAAAAAAATCAGCGTAAATACATGCAGCCAAATGATAAGGCAATCATGTTTGGAAAAATGTATACTTCCTTTGTTGAAAATAGCTTGCTCGGTTTTCAAGAACAGAGATTGGATAAAGAATATCCTGCATTTGCCGATTTGATGAAAGAATACATGGATGGAATTTTATTATTTGAATTAACTGACCAGAAAGTATGGTCAAAAGCCGTGAAAGACACCAGTGGCTTGCGTACTTATTATGAAACCACTAAGGAAAAATATCCTGACGAAGAAAAAATAACAATTAAAACATGCACTTTTAAAGATGCAAATTCAATTGTGGCTTATAATAAATTAGCAGCAAAAGGAATGGATGATGCAGCTATAAAAACAAAACTCAATAAAAATGACAGTACTGTTTTTAAATATGAAATCGATACTTATAAGCGCACACAATTCGAAAATGAAAATTCAGGTTTGGAATGGAAGGTGGGTTCATCTAAAACTAACAATGGCGAAAACGGAACTTTTGAAATTTTAAAAGTAACGGGCTTAACTCCTGTTATGCCTAAACCATTGGAAGAAGCACGCGGATATGTTGTAGCTGATTTTCAGGAAAAACTTGAAAAAGACTGGATTCAGTCGCTTCGCGAAAAATATCCTGTTCACATTAACGAAGATGTGTTGAGCACCATTATTAAAAAGTAACTTTTGAATACTGTTGTTCGCTTCATTCTGTGCATGACCATAGCATTTCATTCCTGTTCCACTGTTTCAAAAAAAAACAGTGATAAGGGAAGTCCAATTGCAAGGGTTTATGAAAAATACCTTTATGAACAGGATGTTGAAGGAGTGGGAAGAGGAGCCGCAAAGCCAGAAGACAGTATTTTAGCTGTAACGAACTACATTGAATCTTGGGTTCGTCATAATTTAATTTTGCATTACGCCGAAGAGAATCTTTCTGATAAAAATATTGATTTAGAAAAACAGCTGACTGATTACCGCGAATCTCTTTCCATATTTTATTATGAAAAGGAATTAATAAAACAAAAACTCGATACTGTGGTGAGTGAAAAGGAGATAAAAGATTACTACTTAAAGTATATCGATAATTTTGAATTAAAAACTGCTGTATCAAAAATGCGATACATCATGATTCCGAAATCATTAAGAGTAAAAACCGATTCGGCAGTATACTGGCTTAAAAAACAAAACGAAATCAATCAGTCAAAACTTCAGAATTTTTGCCTGGAGAATGCAGTGAAATTTCAAATTACCGATAGTTCCTGGTTTTCAGTTGATGAACTGAGTTCTTTATTACCATTGACCGAAAACAATCTTGAAAATGCTCCTTACAACAAATCATTTCAGTTCACGAGCGATTCATCGTATCAGTACCTGATCAGTTTCGATGATTTTAAATTAAAAGGAAACGCCGCTCCAATTCAATATGTTAGAAAAGACATCGTTACAATTATTTTAAACAAAAGAAAACTTGCTTATTTAAGCACTATACACAACAGCATTTACCAAGATGCGTTGCAAAACAAAAAGTTCGAAACCTACTGATATGCGATTCATCACCACAATTCTGCTCTGCCTTATATTTCTATCTGTTTCTGCTCAAAAAGTGGTTGATAAAATTGTAGGTGTTGTGAACGACAAAATAATTTTACTTTCCGACATCGAATCGCAATATCTCCAATACACACAAGAATATGGATCCAATGCACCGGCAAATTTGAAATGCGAATTGCTCGATCAGGCAATGACACAGAAATTATTACTGGCTCAATCAATTCTTGACAGCGTAGTTATTGCAGATGAAGATGTAGACAACGAACTCGATAAACGAATCAGGTACTTCTCCAACATGACCGGTGGCATTGAAAAACTGGAAGAGTATTACGGAAAATCAATTGTTGAAATTAAAGATGAATTCAGAACTGAGATTCGTGATCAAATGCAGGCTTCAAGAGAGCAACAGAATATTATTGGTGACGCCAATGTGAATCCCTCAGAAGTGAAAAAATATTTTAGCGATATTCCTGCCGATAGCCTTCCGTATTATGATGCAGAAGTACAGATTGGTCAAATTATTTTTATTCCACAGGTTACTCCGGAAATGAAACAATTTGCCATTGATAAAATTAAAGAGCTAAGCAATCGTGCCAATAAAGGTGAAGATTTTGCCACGCTTGCAAGTTTGTATTCTGAAGATCCCGCCTCGATTGATAAAGGAGGCGAATTGGGTTTTGTGAATCGGGGTGATTTAGATCCGAATTTTGAAGGAGCAGCTTTTTCTTTAAAAGTGCCCGGACAAATTTCAGATGTAGTTGAATCATCATTTGGTTACCACATCATTCAACTCATTGAACGCAGAGGCGAGCGAATAAATGTTCGTCACATTCTCATCACTCCAAAAACCACCACTTTCGATTTAACAAAAGCCCAATTGCGTGCCGATACGGTTTATCAAAATTTAATTGCCGGAAAAATTTCATTCAGCGATGCTGTAAATAATTTTTCAGAAGACGCCGAAAATAAAAACAACGGAGGCATGCTCGTAAACAACAAAAGCGGAAATACTTTTTTTACAATTCCGGATTTAGGCGATTACGATAAAAGTCTTGTATTTACCATTGCCAATTTAAAAGCCGGTCAGTTTTCAAAGCCAGAAGTATTCAGAGATAATTCAGGTAAAATGATGTATCGGATCGTATATATGAAAACCGAATCAGTAGCCCACAAAGGAAACATGAAAGATGATTACGATAAATTTCAATCAGCAGCTCTTTCACAAAAACAAACGGATATTTTTACTGAATGGGTAAAAGAAAAAATTGCCCGCAGTTTTACATTCATTGATCCGCAATTTTCTGATTGCGATTCAATGTTAAAGTGGAAACAAACAGCACAGAAACCATGATGCAATATAAATCAGATGCAGAGGCCATTGATGGACTTGCTGCACATGTAAAAGATCTTAAAAAAGAAATCAGCAAAATAATTGTCGGTCAGGATGAAGTAATTGATTTGGTTCTTACTTCAATTATGTGCGACGGCCACAGCCTGTTGGTTGGTGTTCCGGGATTAGCAAAAACACTGCTGGTAAAAACAATTGCCGATGTGCTTGATCTTTCGTTTAAGCGTATTCAATTTACTCCTGATTTAATGCCCAGCGATATTACCGGTTCCGAAATTCTGAATGAGAACCGGCAGTTTCATTTTAACAGAGGCCCAATATTTTCACACATCATTTTGGCCGATGAAATAAATCGTACACCGCCGAAAACCCAGGCAGCTTTATTGGAAGCCATGCAGGAGCGTTCGGTAACATATGGCAATAACACACATGCACTCGACAAACCATTTTTTGTTTTAGCCACACAAAATCCGATTGAACAGGAAGGAACTTATCCGTTGCCCGAAGCACAACTCGATCGTTTTATGTTCAACATCATTCTCACTTACCTGAATTTTGCTGATGAAGTGCAAATGGTAAAAAGCACAACCACCAATGTTAAACCCGATATGAAAAAGATATTATCGGCACACGACATACTTTATTATCAGCAATTGATTCGTAAAATTCCGGTTACTGATAATGTATTGCAATATGCAGTTAACCTTGTTCATAAAACCAGACCCAATACACCAACAGCCACTTCAGAAGCCAATCAATACTTGCAATGGGGTGCAGGCCCCCGTGCATCGCAGTTTTTAGTTTTAGGAGCAAAATGCCATGCCGCCTTTAAAAATAAATACTCTCCTGATATTGAAGATGTAAAAGCCATTGCTGCACCAATTTTGCGCCATCGAATC
>JAHEZG010000464.1 GCA_023251195.1 Chitinophagaceae bacterium
TACAATCGTTTGGCAAAAATGTTTTGGTGGATGGAATGATGATAAAGCATACGGTGTTACACCAACCATTGATGGTGGTTTTGCGGTTCTCGGTTTCGCCATGTCTGGAGATACAAGTATTACAGGTAACCACGGTAATAATCATGATTACTGGTTAGTGAAGTTGGATGCCAACGGAAACAAGCAATGGGAACATGCTTACGGCGGACAAGGTGATGAAGATGGATATTCGGTTATTCAAATATCTGACGGTTCGTATGTGATGGCTGGAAATTCAAATGGCGCGCAGGGAGATGTAAGTCACGGTTTAGGTCAGGCAGATTTCTGGGTAGTGAAACTCGGGCCCGCAGGTGGAAACTCAGTGAATGAGTTGAAAGAAAATAAATCTGTTATAGTTTATCCGAATCCTGTCAGTGAGCAGTTATCAGTTGACAGTAAGCAGTTGACAGTAAATACAATTTCAATCACAGATATTTCAGGCAGAGAAATTTTTCATTCAGCTATTAATCATAAATCTGAAATCATAAATCTCAAATCTTTTTCTTCGGGAATTTATTTTTTGAAAGTTGAATTGGCTGATGGCTCATCAACAATTAAAAAATTTGTAAAAGAATAATTTTAATTCTCAATCTCAAATAAAACTCCACCCACATTTCCGGGTGGTTTTTTATTTAAGTGGCGATACGATTTGTCGGTGGCCTCTCGTCCGCGTGGTGTGCGTTTTAAATATCCTTCCTGAATCAGAAATGGTTCATATACTTCTTCAATGGTTCCGGCTTCTTCGCCACACGCAGTTGCAATAGTAGTGATGCCAACCGGTCCTCCTTTAAATTTATCAATAATGCAGGAGAGAATTCGGTTATCCATTTCATCCAGCCCGTGTTCATCTACATTCAAAGCTTTCAACCCGTACTTCGCAATTTCCAGATCAATTTTTCCATTGCCTTTCACTTGTGCAAAATCGCGTACGCGCCGTAACAGTGCATTTGCTATACGCGGAGTGCCGCGGCTTCTTCCTGCAATTTCCATGACCGCATCTTTAGCGATCGGAGTATTTAAAATTTCAGATGAGCGTTTAATAATTTTATTCAAAACTTCAGCAGTATAATATTCCAATCGTGATGTGATTCCAAAACGAGAACGCAATGGTGATGATAACAAACCGGAGCGAGTAGTTGCCCCTACCAATGTGAACGGATTTAAGTTAAGTTGAATGCTTCGCGCATTGGGTCCGCTGTCGAGCATAATATCAATCTTGTAATCTTCCATTGCCGAATACAGGTATTCTTCCACCACAGTGGAGAGGCGATGAATTTCATCAATGAATAAAACATCGCGCTCACCTAAGTTGGTTAGTAATCCTGCAAGGTCAGCAGGTTTTTCAAGCACCGGACCAGAAGTGATTTTAATATTTACTCCCAACTCGTGTGCAATGATGTGGCTCAAAGTTGTTTTGCCCAAACCCGGAGGCCCGTGTAACAATACATGATCGAGTGCTTCGCCCCGTTGCTTCGCTGCTTTAATAAATACTTTCAGGTTGTCAACGATTTGCGGTTGCCCCATAAATTCTTTGAACTCAGCAGGGCGAAGAACTTTTTCAATTTCTTTTTCCGCTGCAGTAAGCAACTCTTTTTCGGGTTCTGTATTTGGATTGCGCGACATGTGGTTGTTGGTTTCAAAAGTAAATGAAAATCGTTTCGCAGAAATTTTGATTACTCACAACAAATTGTTTTACCGCCACAATTATTCTTTACCCACAATCGTTACTCGGAAAGATTTTTGTAAGACGATGATGGTTCAATTAAATTTACATCCGTGAAAAAAATTTTCCTTTTACTAATTTCTCTCCTTTTTATAACTCAGATTTCTTTTGCTTCCATGATTTTAATTCCGATGGATTTAAAACAAGCACAGCATTTGAAAGCATATGGAATTGCTTACTGGGTTTTGAAACATGATATAACCGTTGATTGGATGTTGAATTACAGAGGTGGAAGTTTTGCATTTCCTTACACAAAAATAT
>JAHEZG010000200.1:0-4748 GCA_023251195.1 Chitinophagaceae bacterium
GAAAATAGTGAAACCCGAATTTCACTCAACGACATTCGCATCAATTTGAATCTTTATTTCGTGCTTACAAATAATACAATCAAATCTTTTCGCTGGACTGCTGGTACAGGTGTTGGCTATAATTCCATTAGCTATAATTTCCTTTCCCCAAAAAGAAATCAGGTGGGTTTCAATTTTGCAACCGCAGCGGAAATGTTATTGAAGCACAAACGATTTAATCTGTTTGCCAATTATCATATTCTTCCTTTTCCAACGAATGGAGTGGAGCAGTATAATTTCAATACACTCAGTGTTGGAATGGGATTTTATTTCAGGTAGTGATTTGTTTCAACTAAGTTTGCTACAGCAACAACAAGTGAAACCAATTTTCTCCATATCAATTCTCGCTTATTTTTTTTTAGGAAGCATGGTGCTACCGCAGGGAGATTTTTCTGTTTTGCCGCAGTTGCCAAAAATGTATCAGCACTGCAAATCAGTTGAAGATGCAGATATGAATCTTGTAGATTTTGTTTTTGATCATCTGATGGGCATTGATGGCTCATTTGATCAACACGAAAATGGCGATCACGAAAAACCTCATTCAACCACTCCGTTTCAAAACCAGCAACATCAATCTGTTTTCAATTTCGTTTCAGGAATTTGCGGAAATTTTATTTCAGTTTTCGCAATTGAAACTGGTCAGAATTTTCTGAATGAATTTATTGCTGAAGAATTTTCACCGGGAATATTTCATCCGCCAAGTTTGTAATTGCTTTTTATTTTCGACGGCAACTGATTTCAGTTGCGCATTTATTTCTTACAAACTTTTAAATTCAATAAAATGAAACTCAAAATTTTTATTAGCTTCATGCTGCTTGGCATTGCTGCATTTGCCGGAACAACCCCGAATGCCGCTGTTCTTAAGACTTTCAACGAAAAATTTCCAACAGCCACTAATGTAAAGTGGGGAATGGAAAACAAAACCGAATACGAAGCTGACTTTAAAGTGGACGGTAAAATCCTATCAGCAAATTTTAAAGATGATGGTAGCTGGGTGGTAACCGAGAGTGGTGTTACACCAAAGGAATTGCCTGTTGCCATTGGCGAATACATCACCAAAAATTTGCCCGGTGCAGAAATAAAAGAAACTGCAAAACTCGAAATGCCAGACGGTGTAGTGAATTATGAAATCGAAATCAAGGGTGCTGATTACATTTTTGATGCCGACGGAAAATTTATTAAGAAGTCAGAAGACGATTAATTGTTCATTTCAAAGAAGTTCTCTCCGAATGCAGGGAGAACTTCTTTTTACATTTAATCTTTATGAATAATTTTCTTCAATTCTCCGCATGAAAAGAAAGGTATCAAAATTTATTTTTCTTTTCATATTTCTGTTTTGTACTTCTGGTTTGTTATTCGCCCAACAAAAAAACCTGAACGATTACATCCAGTCAGCCATAAAATTCAGTCCTGTTTTTGCCGACAATCAAAATCAGCTGCAATCACTTGCACTCGATAGCTTGCTCGTGCGTGCCGGATTGAAACCGCAAATTGGTTTTGTGAGCAACGATATGTATGCACCTGTTGTTAATGGTTATGGTTACGACGATGCCATTACAAACGGAGCAAATGTGAATGCACTGCTTGGTATAAAATATTTATTCAATGGAAAAAGAAATCTGAGCAATCAATTCGGAGCGCTCAACATTCAAAAAGAAATTCTGGCAATTAATTTAAAACTGACCGAGCGCGATTTAAAACAATCGGTTTCGCAACAATACATAACTGTATATGGTGAACAACTCGCATTGAAAAATGCAGAGGAATTAATTGCGTTGCTCGGAAAAGAAGAAACCATTCTGAAGCAACTCACGCAATCTGCTGTGTATGCGCAAACTGATTACCTGACTTTTCTGGTAAACTACAATCAGCAAAAACTGAATTATGCACAGCAATTATTGCAATCGAAAAATGATTTCTATACATTGAATTATTTGTGTGGAATTGCCGATACTACTTATCTGAATTTGCCATTGCCTGAAATTTCATTGACAGAAAATTATTCTGTCACCCAATCTATTTCGTTTCAAAAATTTGTTTATGATAGTTTGCGAATTGAAAATTCATTGCAAAAAATTCAATTCAACTACAAACCGAAATTGAGTTTGTTAGGCGATGCCGGTTACAATTCATCACTCGCTGTTCATCCCGAGAAAAATTTTGGTGCCAGTGTGGGACTGAATTTTTCTGTTCCTATATATGATGGCAGGCAACGGAATTTGCAGCAACAAAAATTTTCGTTGGAACAAAACTCAAATCAGAATTCCAGAAACTACTTCGTATCGCAATACAATATCCGCAAAGCACAATTGAAAAATCAAATTGCAGCAACCGAAAAATTGCTGAACGATTCGCAAGCACAATTGGAGCTTACAAAAACTTTAATGCACGCCAACGAACAATTACTCATTACCAGTGATTTGCGCATAGCCGATTACCTGCTTGCCGTGTACAATTTTATTTCGGCTCAGTCAACTGTGTCGCAACTCCATGCAGATAAATTGCAGTTGATAAATCAGTATAACTTCTTCATTCAATAGCACATGAACAAAAAATCTTTTCGAATAAATTTTTATCGCCTCAAAACCCCTCTCCTTCGGAGAGGGGCAGGGGTGAGGACTATAATTTCAAATAACCTGATTCTTTTTTTTCTCTCCGTATTTATTTTTTCTTGCGGCAATTCAACAACTATCGACTCTGTAGAAGTAAAGGAAGCAACACCTGTTTCGGTTACAAAAATTTCTTCAGGTGCGCTAATCGAAACAATTGAGTTGAGCGCCACCTCTTCTTTTTTGCAAAAGACTTTGGTGAAGGCAAACGCTACCGGATATATCAACGATTTAAAAACCAAGCCAGGTGAATTTGTAAGCAAAGGGCAAATTCTTTTCACCATAAAATCGAAGGAAGCAACAAGTCTCGGTAACACGATTAATAAAATTGATTCGTCATTTCACTTCAAAGGAATCACTGAAGTGAAATCGCCAACGAGTGGTTACATCAGTGAATTGAATTATGCGAATGGTGATTTTGTGCAGGAGGGCGAACAGATTTCAATTATAAATGATGCTTCAAGTTTTGCGTTCGTGCTCAATATTCCTTACGAACAAATTTCATTACTGAAAAATAATTCAACTGTTCAATTGCATTTACCGGATGGAAAAATATTAAATGCAACGATTGACAAATCAATGCCGACTGTTGATGCAACAACCCAAACACAAAATATTTTATTGAGAGTGCAGTCAGATGAAATGATTCCGGAAAACCTGATAGCAAAAGTTTTGTTAGTGAAAACAGAAAAACAAAATGCGGTTACACTTCCGAGAGAAGCTGTACTTGCAAGCGAAACACAAAATGAATTCTGGGTAATGAAATTGCTGAACGATTCTACAGCTATAAAAATTTCAGTTATAAAAGGAATTGAATCATCTGATGCCATTGAAATTATTTCGCCAACATTTTCTGCTGATGATAAATTTCTGCTGACCGGTAATTACGGACTTGCCGATACAGCTTCGGTTCATATTGAAAACGAAAAATAGCGATGCGATTTTTTCAAACTTATAAAAGTCCGCTCTCAGTAATTATTTGCATCGTGTTGCTTGCAGGTGCATTTGCCTACAGCAAAATGCAGTCGTCACTATTTCCTGAAATCACTTTTCCAAAAATTAAAATCATTTGCGATGCCGGACAAATGCCGGTTGACAAAATGATGGTGAGTGTTACACGACCCATAGAACAAGCTGTGAAGCAAGTTCCATCTCTGAAATTATTGCGAAGCACAACGAGCCGCGGCAGTTGTGAATTATCTGCATTCATGGACTGGAGCGTTGACATTGACAACAGCAAGCAACAGATTGAATCGAAAATTGTGGAGATAAAAAATCTGCTTCCTGCTGATGTGCAGATTTTAGTGGAGAAAATGAATCCAAGTATTCTCCCTGTGATTGGATATACATTGGAAAGTAATTCGCTATCGGCTGTTGATTTAAAAATGCTGGCGATATACAATATCAAACCTTTTCTCTCGCAAGTGGATGGTGTGAGTGAAGTGCGAGTGATTGGCGGTAAGCAAAAAGAATATCAACTGAAATTGAAGCCGGAGAAAATGAGCGCACTCGGAATTACTCCCGATGCAGTGAGTAGCGCTATCAGTGCCACCGGATTTATCAGCAGCAATGGTTATCTGAACGATTACCGCAGAATGTACCTGAGTGTTACAGATGCGCAACTACGAAATAAAAGTGAACTGGAAAATTTAGTAGTGAGCAACGATGGAAAAAGAATTGTGCGGCTCAGCGATATAGCTGAAGTGGATGTGAGTGTAGCAAAAGAATATGTGAAGATTAATGCAAATGGAAAGGAAGCGATTTTGCTTGCAGTAGTGAAACAACCAAATGTAAATCTGATTGCACTCTCGAATGACATGAATGCAAAAGTGGAGGAGCTGAAAAAATCGCTACCGAAAAATGTAATCATCAAACCGTACTACGAGCAATCTGATTTTGTGAATGACTCAATAAAAAGTGTAAGTGATAGTTTGCTCATCGGTTTGTTGCTCGCCATTGTTGTTGCCATTTTATTTCTGCGCTCGTTCAAGGCAAGCACCACCATTCTCATTGGCATTCCGCTCACACTTTGTTTAACTGTTATTGTTTTGTTCGCACTCGGGCAAACATTCAACATCATGACACTCGGTGCCATGGCTG
>JAHEZG010000200.1:4758-7448 GCA_023251195.1 Chitinophagaceae bacterium
CAATCGGATTAATAATAGATGATGCCATTGTTGTGGTGGAACAAATTCACCGAACGAAGGAAGAACATCCGGACGAAAAATATTCTGTCATCGTAACCAAGGCATTGAACTATTTATTTCCTGCGATGGTGGGTTCATCGCTCAGCACCATTGTCATTTTCATTCCTTTCTTATTAATGAGTGGAGTTGCAGGCGCATATTTTAAAGTGATGACTGACACCATGATCATTACTCTCATGTGTTCGTTTTTCGTCACCTGGCTTTTGCTGCCTGTGATTTATTTATTTCTCTCGAGTGATTCACGAAGAAAAAAAGCAGTAGAAGAAACTACAGTAAAGCAGCGGCCGTGGATTAAATTTTTTATTACAAAACCGTATCTTAGTTTAATTATCATTTTAGTTTTCGCAGGAAGCATTGTGCTCATACTACCGAATCTTGAAACCGGATTTTTACCCGAGATGGATGAAGGAAGTATTGTATTGGATTATGCTTCGCCACCCGGAACAGCACTCGAAGAAACTGACCGCATGTTGCGTGAAATTGAAAAACTGATTGTGAAAATTCCGGAAGTAGAAACTTATTCGCGCCGCACCGGAACACAAATGGGATTCTTTATCACCGAACCAAACACCGGAGATTATTTAATTCAGCTGAAGAAAAACAGAACGCGAACCACCGAAGAAGTGATTGAAGACATACGCGCACAAAGTGAAGCAACGCAACCTGCACTTCGCGTTGATTTCGGACAAGTGATTGGCGACATGCTTGGCGATTTAATGGCGAGTGTGCAACCGGTGGAAGTAAAAATTTTCGGAAGCAACAGAACTGTTCTGCAAAATCTTTCACGGCAAATTGCTGAGAAGGTAGAGAAAGTAGATGGCACTGCCGATGTGTTTGATGGAATTGTAATTGCCGGTCCATCTGTTACAGTTCATCCGCGCGAAGCACAGTTGGCGCAATTCGGAATTACACCTGCGAACCTGCAATCGCAAATTCAACATTCGATTGAAGGAACAGTAGTCGGAACTGTTTTTGAGAACGACCAACTCACTGATGTGCGGATGGTGAATGCATCGTTCGGAAAAAATTCTGTTGAGCACTTGAGTAATCTGAATTTGTTTTTGCCAAATGGAAAATTGCAACCCGTAAAAAATTTAGTTGAAATAAAAATTGACAGCGGCTCTGCTGAAATAGAACGGGAGAACTTGCAAAACATGGGAGTGGTAACGGCGCGATTGGAAAGTCGAGATTTAGGAAGTGTGATGAACGATATAAAAAAATCTGTTGCCACCATTACAATGCCCACCGGTTATCACATTGAATTTGGTGGCGCATATGCCGAGCAGCAAAAATCGTTTGATGAATTATTGCTCATTCTTCTTTCCGCTTGCCTGCTGGTGTTTGGTGTGATGTTGTTTTTGTTTCGCGATTTTAAAATAGCGTGCATCATACTTTTAATTTCTGTTTTAGGAATTGCCGGAAGTTATGTCGCGTTGTTTTTCACGAACACACCGTTGAATGTTGGCAGCTACACCGGCATCATAATGATTGTTGGCATCATTGGCGAAAATGCCATCTTCACTTTTCTGCAATACCGCGAGGCCATGAAGGGCGGGCAAAATACTGATGAAGCAATTATTTATTCCATCAGCACTCGCCTTCGTCCGAAACTGATGACCGCGCTTGGTGCCATCATCGCACTTATGCCCATCGCGCTCGGCATTGGAACGGGAGCACAACTGCATCAACCACTTGCCATTGCAGTGATTGGAGGATTTCTTTCAGCGCTTCCGTTGTTGCTGATTGTTTATCCTACAATAATTAAATGGGCGAAGTGCAGATAAAATTTTGAAATCCTAAAAATTGGAATTGAAATGAGAATTTTTTTGATTGGGATAACACTCTTCCTTTTTTCAAACTGTCAAAACTCATTGTTCAATTCATCTGATTGTAAAAACCGGAGTAGATGGGATGTAAAAACATTGACTGATAAGGATGCAGAAAAAATAAATTTTACTCCGGTTGAAACCACCATTTCAGAATTGCTTAATATAATTCCTGAAAAAACAATAGCGTTCAGTACTCCACGCTTTGGTGCTGAATTAACCACCTGCCGTGTTCGTTGTTATATAAAAAAATTCAAAGAAAAAAAAGATGGAGACATTCATTTAGAGATCACAGATATCGATGACAACAATAAAATAATGCTGGCAGAAATCCCCGATCCTGAATGCGGTGTTGCACAGGGTAGCATTTACAGTAAGAATTTTAGCGATGACCGTAAAATGATTGAAAGCTTTCTTAATAAATCAGGAAAAATAACTTCAGGCGTTTATGAAATTACAGGAGTCATTTTTTTTGACAGGATGAAAGAAGAGTCGGGTTCAGCACCAAGTGGAATTGAGATTCATCCGATATTATCAATTCGAAAAATTACAGATAATTAGCAGGAAAAATATTCATTCGTACTTTATAAAAAACGCCCCGAAATTTTCGGAGCGCTTTCAAATACTATTATTAACTGACTGCTCAGTTCAAACTTGCATTTACATATTCTTTATAATCTCATCGCCGAACTCAGAGCATTTTAAAAGTGTAGCTCCGCTCATTTGCCGTTCGAAATCATAAGTCACGCGCTTGTTTGCAATACTTTTTTCCAATCCTTTATAAATAAGTGCTGAAGCTTCAAT
>JAHEZG010000465.1 GCA_023251195.1 Chitinophagaceae bacterium
GCCGTGCATGAAATATTTTTTATAAAGCGGTGCATCCGGATTTTGTTTTTTCACCTCATCGGCATTCAGCAATCCGAGTTTAATGAGTTCGCCTTCCATAATTTTTCCGACCTCTGCATTGTAGTCATTCAATATTGTTCCGGGGCGAAGCATGTTTTTTGCCTGCTTCATCACACGCAAAACAGCATTGTACATTTCTTTTTGTCGCGAAGTAAATTTTCCGTTCACCGGAATTGTCCGTGTTAAATCAGAGGCATAGTTGGCATACTCGCAACCGAAATCCATCAACACCAAATCACCATCCTTGCATTCTTTATTGTTCTCTACATAGTGTAACACACATGCACTCGCTCCACTTGCAATAATCGGATAGTAGGCATGGTCGCTCGAACGATTGCGGATGAATTCTGAAATTATTTCCGCTTCAATTTCAAATTCCATTACACCCGGCTTCATCGCTTTCATTACTTTGCGAAAAGCTTTCTCGGTAATTGCACATGCTTCACGAATCAGTTTTATTTCTCCTTCTGATTTTATGGAGCGCAATTCACTCATGATTCTTCCGGCTCTTTCATAATTGTGCAGCGGAAAGCGGCTTCGCAATTCATTGGCAAAACGCAAATCGCGGTAAGGCACTTTTATAACGGCGCGATCATTTTCATTTAAGTTGATGTAAACATTTTCAGCATACACCATCAGCAGATTTAAAATGGTATCAAACTCTTCGTTCCATAAAATGGTTTTTGCACCCGATGCCTGCTTCGCTTCTTCAATGGTGTACTTGTGTCCTTCCCAAACCGCAATTACTTCATTGGTTTTTCTCATCAACAAAACTTCCTTGTATTCAGGTCGCGGAGAATCGGGATACAAAATCAGCATCGTATCTTCCTGGTCAATTCCGGTGAGCCAGTACAAATCAGCATTCTGACGGAAATAAAAAGTCTGGTCGCCACTACGCGGCATCTGATCGTTGCTATGAAAAACAGCAATGGAGTTCGGCTTCATCTTGCTGACAAAGCGCTGACGGTTTTCAATAAAGAGAGAGCTGGAAGCAGGTATATATTTCATGAGTGTTTTTTATGAGGGCGGTAAAGATAAAATTTCAAGTTACCTGCAAACCAAAAAATGAAAATCATTTTAAATTCCAAACAGGCTGAAACATTGATTCTTACCTAAATATTCTTTTTCAAATTCATTGTTGATATTTTGAGTTTTTTTGTTTTCATTTGCCGTCCCAAAAAAATAAAGTAAAATAACCCTGAATGCCTACCATTCAACAACTTGTAAGAAAAGGTCGTAAAATCATCAAGGCGAAGAGCAAGTCTCGCGCCCTTAATGCCAGTCCTCAAAAGCGTGGCGTTTGTACAAAAGTGTACACCACAACCCCTAAGAAGCCAAACTCAGCATTGCGTAAGGTAGCGAAAGTTCGCCTCACGAATGGCATTGAAGTTATCTCTTACATCCCAGGAGAAGGTCACAATCTTCAGGAGCACTCCATTGTGTTGATTCGCGGTGGTCGTGTAAAAGATTTACCGGGTGTTCGTTACCACATTGTTCGTGGTGCGTTGGATACTGCCGGAGTAAATGACCGCAAACAAAGTCGCAGTAAGTACGGAACCAAGCGCCCTAAAGCAGGAGCGCCGGCTGCCGCTGCAAAAAAGAAATAATTAAATAATTCAATCTGATAATTCAGTACTAAGTAATAATGAGAAAGACCCGCGCCAAAAAGAAAGCCCTGTTACCGGATCCGAAATTTAACGATCCGATGATTACCCGCTTCGTAAACACCCTGATGAAGCAGGGAAAAAAATCTGTGGCTTATAAAATAGTGTATGACACTTTTGATAAAGTAGCTGATACTACCAAAGAAAGCGGACACGAAATGTGGAAGAAGGCATTGGAAAATATTGGTCCGAATGTGGAAGTTCGCAGCCGCCGTATTGGTGGTTCTACTTTTCAGATTCCAAGTGAGGTGCGCCCAACCCGTCGCACATTTATGGCAATGACCTGG
>JAHEZG010000201.1:0-645 GCA_023251195.1 Chitinophagaceae bacterium
GAAGTGAAAGCTTTTGCAGGTGCTAAATTGTACTATCAAATGACCAATTATAAAGCTTCAGCTGTTGCGTTAACCAATTTAATTCGGAGTTATCCTGATTTGCCTAATATTTCCGAAGCCTGTTTTTTAATAGTGAAGTCAAATTATCTTTACGCTTTGAACAGCGTTGAAAACAAGCAAAAAGACCGGTTTGAAAAAACAGTTTCGGTTTATAACCAATACAAAGATAAATTTGCAGGCACACGCTACGAAAAGGAAGCGAAATCACTTTTTGAAAATTCAACATCAACCTTAAATAAACTCACCATTCATGAGTAACTCAATTAAAAAATTACAAAGCCAGGTAATGACCAATGTTGCTGAACCACGCAATGTTGAAGCAATGAAAAATCAGGTTGGCAGCACTTACGAAGCTATTGCAATTATTGCAAAACGCTCTACTCAAATTGCCAGTCAGATTCGTGAAGAATTGCATGCGAAACTCGAAGAGTTTGCTTCTTCTTCCGATAACCTTGAAGAAATTCATGAGAATCGCGAGCAGATTGAAATATCAAAACACTACGAAAAATTACCGCATCCAACCTTGATGGCGACTGAAGAATTTTTAGAGGAAAAAGTTTACTACCGTAATCCAAGTAAGGAAGC
>JAHEZG010000201.1:655-2816 GCA_023251195.1 Chitinophagaceae bacterium
CTGATGTCTTCCTTAAAAGGAAAAAAAATTCTCCTTGGAGTTTGCGGAAGTATCGCAGCCTACAAAAGCGCATTTCTAATTCGCATATTAGTAAAACAAGGTGCAACAGTAAAAGTGATTATGACAAGTGAAGCGGGGAAATTTATTTCCCCGCTTTCGCTTTCAACACTCTCAAAAAATCCGGTTTTATCTGAATTGACAACTGCCGGTGATTCTCTCTGGAACAATCATGTTGAACTTGGGCTGTGGGCCGATTTATTTTTAATTGCGCCTGCATCAGCCAATACCATTGCAAAATTTGCCAATGGATATTGCGATAATTTATTGACCGCAGTTTATTTATCTGCGCGGTGCCCGGTTTGGATTTCGCCAGCTATGGATGAAGACATGTGGATGCATGGCGCCACTAAAAGAAATATTCAATTGCTGAAGCAGAATGGAAATTCAGTTTTGAAAGTTTCACATGGTGAATTAGCCAGTGGATTAGTTGGGCAAGGAAGAATGATGGAACCCGAAGAAATTTGTTCGCTGCTCACTAATCATTTTAATACTTCGCAATCATTAAAAGGAAAAAAGATTTTGATAACCGCAGGGCCCACATACGAAGCCATTGACCCTGTTCGTTTCATCGGAAATCATTCGAGTGGAAAAATGGGATTTGCTTTGGCAGAAGCTTGTGTAAAACATGGTGCTGATGTAACCTTGATTTCAGGTCCGGTTAATATTTCTTTACCTGCACACCTTAAGAAATTTATTTCCATTAAAACTGCCGACGAATTATTTTCTGCCACAACAAAAGCATTTACAAATTCTGATATTACAGTTATGGCAGCTGCAGTAGCCGATTATAAACCACAAAAAACTGCGCTCAATAAAATAAAAAAGAAAGCAGGTGACTTGAATATAGAGTTGGTGAAAACAAAAGATATACTTTCTGAACTCGGCCGGAAGAAAAAGAAAAATCAATTGCTCATTGGTTTTGCATTGGAAACAGAAAATGAACTGGTGAATGCCAAAGAAAAACTGGAGGCAAAAAATTTGGATTTTATAGTTTTAAATTCATTAAAAGATGAAGGAGCTGGTTTTGGTACCGATACAAACAAAGTCACAGTGATTGAAAGCGGTGGAAAGAAAAAAGAACTGGGTTTGAAAATGAAAACCGAAATTGCGAACGACATCATTAACATTATTATTTCAAAACTTCATGCGTAAACTTTTTTTAATTATCTTTTCGTTCGCTGCAACAATTGCCAATGCGCAAGAACTCAACTGCTCGGTGCAGGTTATAACTCCGCAATTGCAAACCGCCGACCCTAAAATTTTCGACGACATGAAAAAAACCATTACCGAGTTTATGAACAACCGGAAATGGACTGGCGATACTTACGCACAAAACGAACGGATCGAATGCACATTCCTCATCAGCATCACCAAAGAATTGGCAGCTGATAAATACCAGGCGCAGGTTACTATTCAATCAAACCGACCGGTATTTAATTCAGGGTATAATTCAACACTTTTTAATTGGGTTGATAAAGACTGGACCATTGAATATGCACAGTATCAAACACTCGATTTTAATGAAAATACAGTAACAAGCGAATTGAGTTCACTGCTTGCTTATTATGCCTATGTTTTAATCGGATTGGATTATGATTCGTTTTCGCCTAAAGGGGGCACACCTTATTTTGCTAAAGCGCAAAACATTGTAAACCTTAATTCAAATGCAGCCACTAAGGGGTGGAAGGCTGTAGATGGTACACGAAACAGATACTGGCTGATTGAAAATTTAATGAACGCCAAGTACGACAATGGCCGTATGGCCATCTATAAATATCACCGCGAAGGAATGGATAAAATGTATGATGATATTGAAAACGGACGCAAAGCAATTTTATCATCTTTTTCATTATTGGATAAAATGAATCAGGATAATCCGAACAGCATGTTTATCATTATTTTTTTTACGGCTAAGGTTGATGAAATTGTAAATATTTTTTCGCAGGCCCCACCACTTGAAAAAACCCAAACCATAAATCTTGTATCGAAAATGGATGCGGCCAATTCAAGTAAGTATCAGAAAATATTGAAGCAGTAGTTTTCTTTTTCATTAATATTCTTGCAGGTGCGATAAGAAAAGGCAAGGGTACTATTTTTTATT
>JAHEZG010000201.1:2826-7374 GCA_023251195.1 Chitinophagaceae bacterium
TAAATCTGTTGATTATACCGCTTCATCAAATGAACCAAATTTTCTGAAACCTTTTATAATTTATTAAGTAAAGGCGCGAACAAAATAATCTGGTTTATGGCTACAATTAAGTTTTTCTCGCGTTACATCAAAAACGAAATGACTGATGATAACAAAGTGGTTATGGATATGACGAAGTATGATTTATTCGTCTTTCTTTTTAGTTTCTTTCTTACTTTAGAAGTAGGAATGGTGCTTGTGCAACAAGCCTAATTTTTTACAAATTTTATTGAGCAGTTTCCTTTAGCACCTGTTAATTTAATAACATAAAGTGCAGGGGATAATTGTGAGGTGTTGAATTGAAATTCTTTTTTCTCATTTACAACATGCGAATAAAGTTTTCTTCCCAGCGGGTCGAAAATTTCAGCTTTTGAAATTTCATGATTTGTTTTCACTGTAATAAAATCGGTTGCCGGATTCGGATATAATTCATACATCCAATCATTGGTGTAATTAATGGTTGCCGTGTAGTTGTGTGCAGTTGAAGTATCGTAAACTGTTACACCACCACGATAATTTCCAACAGCAATTTCAGGAATTCCATCGGCATTAATATCCGCTGCCGAAGGAGTCGAAAAACTTCCAACCTGAATATCAGAATAAGAACTATCAGTAAGGGTGAATGTGCCAGCAATGTTTGTTTCAATATCTGTGTATTGAAAAACATTTCCGCCTTCGCATCCAACTAATAATGTAAGCGTTGATGCATTATTTAATTTTACAAAGCAGGGAACACTGAAGCCAACTACTGAACCATTTTGTTGAATAATTACATTTCCGAAAGAAGTTTGAATGTTCGAAAAATCAGGTGTGGTTACTGTTCCGTTGTTACGACAAAAATTCAGCGAACCATTTTCTTCACCAATTACTAAATCAAGTTTTCCATCAGCATTGGCATCAACAATTGCAGGAGTGCTGAAACTGCCAACATCAATAGTGAAATAGGCGGGATTCGTGAGCACAAAATTGTCGGGTAGGTTTGCTCCACCTCCGATGTTCTGATAGTATAAAATGGTTCCGTTTTCGTTTCCTAAAACCATTTCCTTTTTTCCATCATTATTTAAATCTCCGAATGCCGGATACAATCCTTTTAAATTAAGTGCAGATAAATTCATCCAGTTTCTGGTAATCAATTTATAAACTGGCAGTGTGTCTATCCCAACATTTTCTAAATACGCGATTGTTGAATTGGTGCCATATGAATTTCGGTTGGTGATTAACAGATCAACCAGGCTATCATTATTTAAATCAACAAAAACAGGTGCAGCTCCGGATCCAACATCAATCATGTCGTTTGTTAAAAACGAATCGGTTTGGTAAATAAATGTTCCGTTGTTAGTAGTTCCGATATTTTTATAAAACCAACTGCATGCAACATCGGTTTGCCCGTTTTCAGTATTAGGCGCCGCCACAATATCATTGGCATTATCATTATCTAAATCGAGGTAAAATGAAGCAGGGAAATAATCAATGTTTGCAGGAACTGAATAATTCGGGAAAGCTGTATCTTGTGAAGTAAGCAATGCAGCAGTAATGCTTCCGCCATTCGTCAGGTAAACCAAATCAGAAAAAGAAATGTCGCCCAGAATAATTTCTTTGTCACCATCGCCATCATTATCAAAAGCCAAAGTGGTAGAACCTGTATGGCGAGTGCCTCCTGCTTTTGGATTTTTATTTTCATTATTTATAAGTGGTTGCAATTCTTCCATTCGCCACGGACAGGGTTGATTCAACCATTTGGCTTCCTGATTAGAGGGTTCATACATGGACCCCCAGCAATTTTCAATCAGTTCATATTTAAAACTATCGCAACCATAACCCATTTCCTGCGACATGTTCTGGTAAAAATCAATCCATCCGCCGCCTTGCTCAAAAGTTAAAATATCTATGTCGTTGTCATTGTCAATATCGCAAAAGGCAGGTATGTCAACACTGGTAATTAAAATATTGAGTGGTCCAGTGATGCTTAGAAATTTTAATAATTTGGAATAAGAAGAAAAACACAATTCATTATCTGAATTGTAATAACCTTTATAAACTTTAGTTCCGAGAGTGGTATGTGTAAAAATATCAGCGATGTTATCGCAATTAAAATCAAGTAAGAGGCACCATGAATCCATTTTCGGAAAATTCTTTTCGTACTTAGGAGCATAGTGATAATCAACAATACCTGAAGTTCCTGTATTGGTAAAAGTTAGAAGTCGTTTGCCGGTTTTATCGAAAATAACTAAATCTGAAATTCCATCATTGTTTAAATCGGCAGCAGAAAATTGCGGATTATTTAAACCACCCACCCACGGCATTTTAAATGCAACTGATCCTTTTAATAATTCAATATCATAGTTGGGAAAATATTGGGCAGATACCGAATGTTGAATAAATAAAAGGATGAAAAAACTGCAAGCACTTACAAGTTGATTTTTATTCATGAATGATTTTTTCTTTCGGGTGGAAATTTAGGAATTATAAAACAGAAGACGAATGTGCTGAATCTTAAATCAGGAAAAACATAAAATCAATCTTTCTAATTCAAAAGAATATACATCTGACAGTGTAATAAATTCGGCTGAGAAATTACAAGAGAATAAGCGCAATGGACTTATATTGCGGAGCGAAAATTTAAATTTTTTAGCAGTGTAAAAACTGAATACAAGTTACATGAAATTAAAATTTATTCTAACTTTAATTGGCGTTGCGATTTCATTTATTGTTGCTGCACAACCGCCTTGTAATTTAACAATTACAACAGTTCCATCACCTGCTACAATTTGCAATGGCGCATCAATTGTTCTTACAGCAAATTCAGCAACAGCAACCGGATATACTTGGTCACCTGCCGGCACACTTAATTCCGCTACTGATCAGGTTGTAACTGCTACACCACCTTCAACAACAACATATACTTGCACCCCTGTCGGCTGTACAGGTGCGCCTGTAACTGTTGTTGTAACTGTTTTACCAAGTCCCAATGCATCATTTACACATAACCCTGCAAGTCCATGTGGTTCTGTTCCAATTAATTTTACAAACACTTCAACCGGTGCAGGGTTAACCTATTCGTGGAACTTTGGCGATCCCGGTTCTGGTGCAAGTAATAATTCAACTGCAACAAATCCGGTTCATACCTTTTCAACAGCCACAGGTGGAGGAACTCAGAATTTTACCGTTACACTTACTGCCACAGGAGCGAATGGTTGCCAGGATGTTTTTACGCAAGTAATTACTGTCAGTCAAATACCATCTGCAACTTTGGGTGGAACGGGTGCAACAATTTATAATGGTCTTCCTTATTTTAAGGTTTGTACCAGCAGCCCTACAAGTTTTCTATTTACAAATACATCAACCACTACTGCATCGAATACAAATTATGTAATAAATTGGGGAGATGCTTCTGCCAATTTCACGGCAGCATCGTGGGTTTCTACCAATCATACTTATGCAGTAGGTCAATACACAATTACTTACACAGTAACCGGGGCAAATGGATGTGTGACGGTTGCAACTTATTATGTGTTTGTTGGATCAAATCCTTCAGTCGGAATAGGTAACCCGGGAAACACAGATATATGCGCTCCTAATACTTTAACATTTCCGATAACCGGAGCAGCAGGAAATACCCCCGGCACAACTTATACAGTAACATTTAATGATGGCTCAGCGCCGGTTAATTTTGTTCAACCGCCACCAGCATCGGTCTCTCATACTTTCACTGTTACTTCTTGCGGTGTGACGAGTTCGAATGGAACCACTTCTTTTCCAAATTCATTTTCTGCTTCAATCATAGCATCAAATCCTTGTGGAACAAGTGCAGGAGCCATTGTTCCGATTTATGTATCAACTATTCCAAACGCAAGTGTTAGTGTTTCGCCAAATCCTATTTGTGTTGGAAGTTCTTCTTGCATGACAAATAATTCAACTGGTGCAGGCGATATTGCCAGTGGAGTATGTACGATTACATCGCCTTGTGTCTGGTTTATTTCTCCTGCAACAGGTTGGACTTTAACTAGTGGCAGTATGGGAAATACTTTTGGCCAAAATGGTGATCCGTCAGTATGGCTTGCAGGTACAGATGTTATTTGCGCAAACTTTACAATCGTTGGAACTTACACAATAAAAATAATTACAGGCGGTCATTGTGGAGTGGATTCAACAACCACAACCTTATGTGTAGTTCCTCCACCTGTTCCGAATTTTACTATTAATCCAAATGCAGGTTGTGCGCCAATTACTGTTGCAACCACAAACACCACTACTGCAGCTGTTTGTGATATTCTATCTTATTGGTGGGATGTAACTCCGTCAACCGGATGGACTTTTGCAAGTGGAACGAATACTTCAACAGCACCTTCTTTCAATTTTACAGTTGCAGGAACTTACACAATTTCAATGAGTGTAACCGCAGTATGTGGGACATATACAATTACACACACAGTAGTTATTCAATCTCCTCCTGTCGTTTCTGTTAATCCACTTACAGGTGCTTGCGGTAGTGTAACAGTAAATCCGACT
>JAHEZG010000202.1 GCA_023251195.1 Chitinophagaceae bacterium
TAAAATGAGCAAAGGAATTTTCAAGGAAGCCATTCTCGGTGTATTGAAAATGAAGTGGAAAAGTTTATCGCAGAAAAACGCTTATGGTAAATAAAACCCTGAGAGTAATAGTATAAATGAATCTCAGTGAAGAAATATTAAAAGAACATTCACGAAAGCAAGCTGAAAAAATTGCGGCTTCTATCGGTGATGATGAAAAGCGATTTGCTGAACTCATGCATTTATTTTTAGGAAATACCTATCGTGTGACACAGCGTGCCGCCTGGATTGTAAGTATTTGTGCCGAACGAAATCCATTTTTGATAGAGCCTTATCTTTCTAAGATGGTGAATAATTTATCGGGCGAAGTTCATGATGCTGTGAAGCGAAACACACTCAGAATATTTCAATCGATTGAATTACCAAAAAAATTATGGGGCAAAACCGCTGATACATGTTTTCGTTTTTTGATGGATGCTGAAGAACCCATTGCGGTGAAAGTTTTTGCAATGACAGTTGCCGCCAATATTTGTAAGCAAGAGCCCGAATTAAAAAACGAATTGCAGTTAGTGATTAACAATCAACTGGAAAATGCAAGTGCAGGATTTAAATCAAGGGCTAAACGGGTGTTGCATCAATTATTAAAACCCGGTAAGATTTAAAACTTTTATTACTTCAGTAATCGGTATTGCAAAACCAAGTCCCTCTATATTTTTTTCCTTACTGATAATTTTATTTGAAATTATGCCAATTACTTTCCCAGTGCTGATGTCAATCAAAGGCCCTCCGCTGTTTCCGGGATTAATGGCAACATCAGTTTGAATATAATTTTTTTCCTCCAGCCGTCGATTACCACTTACTATTCCTTTCGTAACAGTTTGGCCCAATTGCAAATCCTCAGGTGTTCCAACGGCAATAACTTCGGTACCGGTAACTGAAATTTCCTTGCTGCTGCTCAATTCAAGCGGTTTAAATCCGCTTCCTGAAATTTTCAAAACAGCCACATCACGATCTTCAATAGCTCTGACAATTGTACCATCGAATGTAAATCCATTTTGAAAAATAACTTCAATTTTATCTGCCCCGCTTACCACATGATTATTTGTAAGCACATAACCATTTTGACTGATAATAAAACCACTGCCATGGCCAAAATTTGTTTTAATTGTTACAACTGAATTAACAACATTATTTACAACACCACTGTATCCTTCAGTTTTTATAAATACAGGATTGTTCAAATCAATTGGCTCTAATTCGTTCGAAGGAATTTCGGTTCCCTTTTTAATTGTCAGTTCTTTAAATTTTGAATCGCACATCAAACCTGCAAGCGCATCTTTTAAGGTCATTGTTAACAGCTCATTGAATTTTAAACTTTCATCGTTTTTAAAAAAACCTGTTGTGGTAGTTTCATAAACTACATTTTCCTGTTCTACATTAAATAAAGACCAATGCACCATTACACTCATAGAAGCATTTAAACTAAGCATGTCTGTATTTTTTGTATAAAAAATTATTTCGCCACCCAATGCCAATTCCGGAACATCAGATTTACTATTGAACAGGGCATTTAACCCTACAGTTTTATATCCCCATTCACTCATATAAGTTGATAATTCTCTGGCAAATTTCGGATCAGACATAGAGGTAGATTGAACCTGAACTCCATAATAAACAAAGCCTAATTTTTCAATTTTACCAGTTGCGTCGGTAATTTGAGTTACTTCAATTTTATGCGAAACAAATCCTGAGTCCGGTTTGGATAACGAATCTAGTTTCAGGCTATATTCTTTAACACCTAGTTTTTTAACATCGGGTGCAATCATTCCTTTAGTAATAAAACCTTTTTGAAACACAATAATTGCATCGTCTTTATCCTTTGTATTAAATCTTACCGGCGAATGCAGAATTGCTGAAGTGCCTATTGAAATTTCAGCCGATTTAGGTGATGTGCTGATTTTTACAGTTTGCGAAAAGGAAATTGAAATTCCAATAACCTGAAAGGTTAACATCAAAAGCGCTACTATTTTTTTCATTTCTGCAAATTTTTTTCGAAAATAAAATTGAATTTGATTTTGTGGTTATTAAAAAAACAACTTTAAAAAAACTCCTCTGTAATTCTTTTTCAACCATCGATCGTTTTGATTTTATAAGCGACAGTCTTTTTGATTTTAACTTTCAATTTCCTAATGCATCCTATCCCCTCTCACTTCTAAACTTTCAATAATATTTTTTTCAATTTCTAAAAATTCATTCCATCGGATTTTAACTTTTTCTTCCGGAAAATATTTTTTTGCCAGCGAAATAAATAGCCGGTAATGTCCAGCTTCCGATTCCATGAAGCCGCGATAGAATGCCCGCATGGTTTCATCTTCTAATCCTTCGCTTAATAATTTAAACCGTTCACAGCTCCGCGCTTCAATCAAGGCACTGATTAAAAGTTTATCGAGCATTCGTTCTTCGGGCGAAATATTTTTTCGCTCGTTTTGAAAAAGTTGATTTACATATTCATCTCTTCTTTGTCGGCCCAATTTCAGATTGCGCTTTTTCAGTTCAGCTAACACCTGTCGAAAATGCCCCCACTCTTCAGTTACAATCGGCGCCAATTCATCCACCAACTCAACACGCTCAGGATACGATTGAATTAAACTGATACATGTGCTCGATGCCTTTTGTTCGCAATACGCGTGATCGGTTAAAACTTCTTCCAAACTTTTTTCAGCAAGATTTACCCATCGCGGGTCGGTTGGTAATTTTAGTCCGAGCATTTTTGATAGCTGTTAGCATTTAGCTGTTAGCATTTAGGTGGTTTCGATTTTCAATTTTATTCATTTTCCATTGCTGATTTAGCTCCCAGCTAATTGCTAAAAGCTAATAGCTATTTTAAAACGGATATCCAATAGCAATATTAAGTATGAGATTATTTTTTCTCCAAAGAGAACTTGCAAAATCAATTTTATTTAAAATCCATCGCTCAGTTTCAGGAAGTGTAGGATTGCGCAATGGCATAGCAACATCACCTCTGAAAATAAAATAACTGAAGTCTAAACGCAAACCAACTCCTGCACCAACAGCAATCTCTTTGTAAAAACGCAAAGCTTCAAAATTTGCCCCTTCATTCTCCGGATTTTTTTTCAGCATCCAGATATTTCCTGCATCGGTAAAAAATGCACCCTTCAAAACTCCGATAATGTGAAAACGATATTCCAGATTTCCTTCCAGTTTTATGTCACCGGTCTGATTATAAAATCCATTATTCTGACTGGAAGACGAAGAACCCGGACCAAGTGAACGAATGCGCCAGGCACGAATATCATTTGGACCGCCAACCGAAAATTGCCTGATGTATGGAAGTACATCGGAATTGGAAAATGGCAGCCCGATGCCGGAAAAAAAGTGCGCAACAAAATTTCTCTGCTTGCTGAACAACCAATAATATTTATAATCAAATTCAAGTCGAAGAAAATTATTGTAAGGAACATTCAATATTAATGAATGACCGGTTATAGAATCAATCCGGAATTTTATTGCGTGTGTAGCATCATTCAAAAACCATAGCACTCCACCTGCTAATTCAAAACCGGTTCTCATAACAAAGAAATTTTTCAGTTTTTCATAATCCTGATTCGAATAAGTGAAGGTGTAATTGCATCCTGTTATTAACTGGTCAGAAAAAGTTTGTTTCAATAAAAAATCTGAATTCAATTTCGCTCGAAATGAATCGCTCTTAATAATGGGCCGTGTGTAGGTTAATGAAATTCCGGGTTGATGCCTTTTTAAGTCCTTTACCGGTTCACGAAAATCATAACCGAAACTGAAGTTCTGATTGTAGAGCGAATAAATTCCGGTTTGAAATAAAGCACTGGTGGTTATTGAAACATTTGTATGTTGCTCAGCATATCGCGATACTTTTTTATATAAAACCGGAAACAATATTCGCGGAATTGAAAAGCTTAAACTGCTGCTTGCATTAAATAACAGGCTGTCGATTTTTGCCACCGGAATTTCTACTCCGCCAATTGCATTGAAAGTTAAACGGGTGGCATCCCTGGCCAGATTTCTGTTTAAGTAAGATAATGAAATGGAGTTGCCAAAATTGTTTTCAATGTTTGCAGCCTTTATTTCGGGTGATATAGTACTGACTTTGTAAGGAGTTAACCGGATGTTACAATCGAGCGAATCTTTGCCAACCTGCTGATATTGCACACTTATAAATTTAAAAGTTCCTAAATCTGAAATCCGGTGAATGGTAAAATCATTTTTCTTCATTGAATACTTTTCTCCGGGGGTTATGAACTGCACCCGATACAACCTTTTAGGGTTCAATACATTTTTTTCAGAAACAAAATACAGCTTTTTATATTCAATTGTATCTATAGCACCCATGGAATCGGTAATGATTGGATTGTAAGATTGGTTAATGAAAACATTTCGGATATAATAAACTTGTTGCACGGCTGAACTGTCATTTTCATCAATACGCACTTTTACATTTGCCCGATGATTTATGATCGGCGTATCCACCACAAAATATATTTCATTGTAACTGAATCGATACAATCCCCAGTTTTGTAAATCTTTTTGAATTCGCTTTCTTTCTTCCTCCATCTTTTCAAAATCGAGCGGCGATCCGGTTTTCAATACAGAATTCTTTGAAGACTCAAGCATTAATGCAGTTATAACCTGCTCTCCTTTCACATACTGAATTGTATCAATCGTATAAAGTGTATCAGCATACACATCGTAATAAGCTGCAACTTTTCTTCCTTTAATTTTATAATGACCGGATACAGTTGCATCCAGGTATCCCTTAGTATGCAGGTATTCCTCCATCAGATTGGATGAATAGTACAACATCATTGAATCAAAAATCACAGGTGCTTCTCCAATGTGTGTTTGCATCCAGTAGCTCAACCCTTTCAATTTTTTGGTTTGAAAAATATTATAAACCCACAGGTTCAGTTTAAATAATCCAAGAGTGGTTTTATTGGGCTTTTGTTTAGCGAATAACAAAAGTGAAGAAGCGAGTGAATTATTGTTTTCAATATTCTTCTTTATTTTTTTCCAGTCAACTTTATCTTTTAAAATAATTTTATTGCTGTTCAATAAATATTTTCCATTCGGAATATTGCGTGTTGAAATACATGATGTAAACGCAACAGAAATAATTGCCAGAAAAATGATACTTATACTTGTCCTGTAAATCCGCATGAATGTTTTCTAAACCGCTTGAAAAGTACATTAATTCGTTAAGAGTCAAAAAATTCCGTGAAGAACACCGTTGCTTTATTGCTGAAGGTGAAAAAGCAGTTAGTGAAATCTTACACTCAACCTTAGTGATTGATAAAATCCTTTTCACTGATAAACTAAAAGATAAAGGAATGGTAATGGGTAAAATTTCACAGGAGCATTTAGTGATTGTGGAAGAACATGAAATGAAAAAAATTTCGGAACTTCAAACCCCGCCAACCGTGTTGGCGCTCGTACAAATTCCGGAATATAAAATTGATATCAGCCAACTCACATCAGGTTTGCATTTAGTGCTGGATGGCATTCAGGACCCTGGAAACATGGGAACAATCATTCGCATTGCCGATTGGTTTGGAATTGAAAACATTTTTTGTTCGGAAAATTGTGTGGATGCTTATAATGCGAAAGTGGTGCAGGCGAGCATGGGTTCTATTGCGAGGGTGAAAGTGTTTGAAAAAAACCTTGTCGAGGTTTTAACTGAAAGTCAATTGCCGAAAATTTTAACAGTAATGGAAAATTCAACAACAATTTATAACAATGAGTATTCTACAAATGCCTTAATTGTGATAGGCAGTGAAGGAAAAGGAGTTTCAGAAGAAGCCAAACAACTTTGTACGAATCATATTTCAATTCCGAAATTCGGCAATGCTGAATCATTGAATGCCGCAGTGGCCACAGGAATTATTTGCGCTGCGCTTTCTGAAAAAAGAATTCTGCAATAGAAATCCAAACCGCGGAACCGTTTCGTAGTTTATGTGTTCACAATAAAACGACAGATGAAAAAAAACTTCAGCAAAATTTTTTTTGCCTTCTTAGGTATCACACAATTCTCGTGTGCGCAACAAACAGAAACGAACTCAAAAGCAATGAACGAAAAAGTAAAATTTGAATCGGAACAAATAAATCCGAATACAGTATTGGATACGGCAACATTTGGTATGGGTTGTTTCTGGTGCAGCGAAGCAATATTTCTCCAGTTAAATGGAGTGCAATCAGTAACATCAGGCTATTCAGGCGGGCAAGTTTTAAATCCATCTTACAAAGAAGTATGCAGCGGTTTAACAGGGCATGCTGAAGTAGTGCAGGTTGCCTACAATCCATCCATTGTAAGTTACGATGAATTGCTTCATGCTTTCTGGTTAGCGCACGACCCCACAACACTAAACCGGCAAGGTGCTGATGCCGGAACGCAGTATCGTTCGGTTGTTTTTTATCACAACGATTATCAGAAATCGTTAGCAGAGAAATACAAAAAAGAACTGGATGCATCGGGTGCATTCGCTTCGCCAATCGTTACTGAAATTTCCGCATTCGAAACTTTTTATAAGGCAGAGGATTACCATCAGGATTATTACAACCAAAACGGTAGTGCTCCATATTGTCAGATTGTAATTGCACCAAAAGTGGAAAAATTCAGAAAAGTTTTTGAAGGAAAGTTAAAGCAATAGCACACACTCCAATTCATATCTGTACTTAATTTTATCGTGCATACTAAATCTGTTTGCAACATTGAATTGAATTTCAAAAATTTTCCATTTCGTATTTGTACAATTTTTACTGGCAAAAACTGAATTGCCAACTTACTGTTATTTTAGTGGCCTCAATTTAAACTCAGCACATTGAATTCATTAAAAGCCATTTCACCAATTGACGGCAGATACTTCAGGCAAACTGAACCACTCACTAATTATTTTTCAGAATATGCACTGATTCGTTATCGTGTTTTTGTGGAGGTTGAATATTTTATTGCGCTGTGCGAAATTCCATTGCCACAACTTTCATTCATTGACAAAAAACAATTCGAATCGCTTCGAAATATTTACCGGAATTTTTCAGAAGCAGATGCAACCGCAATAAAAGAAATTGAAAAGACCACCAATCACGATGTGAAAGCTGTGGAATATTTTCTGAAAAATAATTTCGAACAATTGGGATTAAGCAAGTACAAAGAATTTATTCATTTCGGTTTAACATCGCAGGATATAAATAATACTGCCATTCCGATTTCAATAAAGGAGGCCATGCAACATGTAATGCTCCCTGCTTTGGCCAATGTGATAGACATTTTA
>JAHEZG010000203.1:0-5491 GCA_023251195.1 Chitinophagaceae bacterium
TGTAAATTTTGATTTTGTTTTAATTCAACGAATAACATCCTATTAAACAGTAAGCAATGATTAACTCAGAAATTAAAGTTCTGCTTGCAGAAGACGATGAAGATGATATTGACTTTTTTGAATTGGCTTTAATCAGCGTTCATCCACGAACAAATCTTACCACCGTTATTGATGGTGAACAATTTTTCAGATTCATAAATACCGATGAAGCTGAAAATATCGATATGATTTTTCTGGATATTAATATGCCACGGAAAAACGGGTTGGAATGTTTAATTGAATTAAGATGCAATAAAAAACTGGATCATATTCCTGTCATCATGCTTTCCACTTCAACAAACGAAAGAGATGTGGATGCTTCATTTCTGCTTGGTGCAAACCTCTACATTTCAAAATCGTATTTGTTAAGCGAGCTGAGTATAATTAAAAAGATTTTGATGCTGTATGAACACAATGAACTTTTCACTACCGACAAAAAGAAATTTGTATTGACTTCGGTATTTAAATAATTCCTGAATTAATAATCTGTTCTTGGTTTTATCATTCTTCCCCAAACAAAATCAGAAGGCTTTGGTTGCGGAATGTATTTTTCCCATTTGAGAATCAGTAATTTCTCCAGCATCATTTTCATTTCTTTAAAATCGGGATGCTTGGGTATGTATAAGTTGGCTCCGTATTTAAATGCAGTTTCTATTTCAGTGCGTGAAGTGCTCGTGGAATGAATGACCACTTTTATGTTCGACAACTTCGGGTTCGATTTAATTTGACGGAGACACTCCAACCCGGTCATTAACGGAAGATTCAGATCAAGTACAAGTATGTCAGGCGCTATAAAGCCGGGGTCATTAAACCGATACAATAATTTTATTCCGTTTTCTATAATGGTTAATGTGCAATCAGGAGTTACTTGATGTAATGCATCCGCAAATATTTCCTGATCGTCTTTATCATCTTCTACCAGCAAAATATTTTTAATCAGATGATTGTTTTCCATTTTCAAAATAATTTATAAAGCATCCTGTAATTATTTCCCGACGAAGTTTTTTTGCAATACCGGAATTGTGATTGTAAATACCGAACCAATATCCACTCTGCTGTTTACAGTAATTGTGCCGTGATGGCTTTCAATAATTTTTTTACAAATTGCCAAACCAATTCCGGTTCCCTGGTAAACACTGCTGCTGTTTAATTTCTGGAAGACTTCGAATATTCTTTCCGCGTAAGCCATATCAAAACCAATTCCGTTATCGCTGATTGTTATTCTGCAAAACTTTTCGTTTTTCCAGGCGATATCACTTTCACCATTTGATTTAAAATGCGTGAATGAGCCATTTGTTTTTTGCAATTGTTCGCCGGTTATTTCTTCAGCGGTAATTTGAATCAAGGGTTGCTTATTCGGTTGAATAAATTTCAGTGAATTGCTGATGATGTTTTGAAACAACTGCGCCATCTGACTTGGATTGGCTTCAATTACCGGCAATGTATTCACTGTGATATTGGCATGCGTTGTTTCAATTACAATTTCCATATCGAGCAAAACGCGCTGCATTATTTTATTCAGATTTATTTTCTCATACGAAAGCTCTTCTGCATTCAAACTGGAAATATTCAATATATCATCAATCAGTTTTTGCATGCGATAGGTTGCCATTTCAATTTTGTTGAGATAAGTTTTTCCGCGATCATCAATTCTGTCTTTGTATTCATCCTGCAATCGCAATGAGAAAGTAATAATTTTCCGGAGCGGTTCTTTCAAATCGTGAGAAGCCACATAGGCGAATTGTTTTAAGCTGGCATTGGACTGCTCCAGTTTCGTTGCATAACTCTTGAGTGAATTAGTAGTGGTACCTAATTCTTCAGCCATGTGATTAAACGAATTGGCAAGTACACCGATTTCATCATTCGAAAAAGTTTTTGCTTTTGCATGGAAATCTCCTTTTGCAATATTTTTCGACGCACGCAAAATTTCATTCAATCCTTTTTGCAATCTGCGACTGACTGATATGGTGAGCAGGAGTCCGCTTATTTCCACTGTGAGTGCAACAGCAACCAATAATTCCAAAATTAAATTCTCTAACCAGCGTGAACCTTCGCCCAATACAAAAGAAAATTTATCTTCGAGAATGGTGAGGGATTGATTCAGGAGTTCAACCTGGTTCAGCAAGCTGTCAATTTTTAGTTGTGAATGGTTTGCTGAAATTATTTCCGCATGTAGTTGTTCTGAAATAGGTATGAGTTCAGAAAGCGCAGAATCGGCCGCACTCCATATTTGAATTGCCTGACCGATGTAATAAATATTATGAAACCTGCGGAAGAGATTTATCATTCCATCAATGTCGTCTTCATGATTTCTTCCTTCAAGAAAACCCTGCCGCGCAATACTTAAGTCAGGATCTTTTTTAATTAATTCCAATCGTGTTTTATGATCGCCCAATGGCACCCGCATAAAATCCAAATAATTGCGGAAGTCAGCTTCGTTTCTTGAGTGTCCATATTTCTGTAAACTATAAACAGCATCTTTTTGTCCCTTCGACCATAAACCTTCTCCTCCTACAAATGCACGCACAGATGATAATGTTGAAATGGCAAACCAAAGTGTAAATAACTCTACCAATATCAACAAAGCCATTATGCCTACTACGAAATATAATTTCTTAGCGAGCGATGTGTCTCTGAATCGTTTTATAAATGAAGGTGTTGCCATTTAATACTACCAATCAAAAATAAATAAATTGAATGGGTAAACGAGTAAACAGAAATGCACTTTGATATTGTTTTAACTTTTTTATCAGAAGAACAGATACGAGTTACCCGACGAAAAATATTCGGATAACGATTCGGATAAAACAGTGGTGCTGTTTGGCTTGATTAAAAAATGCGAAGCTCCGTTTCTTTTTGTTTCACTGATTTCATGGGGGTCTGATGAAGTCGAAAAAATAATAACCGGCAAAGAATTCAGTCGTGGAATTTTTTTCATCTCTTTCAGAAATTCCATTCCGTTCATTCGTGGCATGTTCAAATCCAGAAAAATATAGTCGGGAATAAAATCAACATTGTCGTTCAATTTATTGATGGCTTCAACACCATTGCTGGCAATAACACATGAGTGATTTTTATCAACCTGACTTAATGCGGCTACGAAATTTTCCTGATCGTCAATATCATCTTCAATCAGAAAGCAGAGTAAATTGTTTTTCATGAGGGTGTGGTTTGGTTAGGGAAATCAGTAAGTAATAAATTGCAATTAATTCAAGCGGATTGTTTTGAGCGAATGCAAATCGCGGAGCCAGCGATGCAGCAACATATTTATTTCGCTGAGCTGATCATAAAATTCATTGCTGTTCAGTTTTGTTTTCATTTCTGATACAGAATGATTTTTAGCGGCTTCTTCTAAATCCAGTTCAACTGCAGATAGCATATCTATTATTAACAGGTCCCATTTTCTTTTTGAATCATTATAGAATTTCATGGTTGTAAAAGTTTGGTGAGTGATAGATGCTCTTTATTAATTAGCGTGCCGAATATTTATAGTGATGTTATTTATTGGTTTCTCCAATGAAAGGGTATTGTCCGGTTTTTCTTTTTCATTTATTTTATTCCAGTTTTTGGAAATTAGTTTCTGAATTTGGACAGGATTGTTCTACGAACGACCATTAATTGCAAATCGTTGTTTGTGGCGACATTTTTTGTTGTGGTCTGACGGTTATGGTGATTCGCTATGTGCTTTCAAAAAAAATATTTTTCAATAATTAGTTGGAAAAATGAATTTCAAACCAATATCTTTGTGATATCAAATTAATATCAATCAAAAAAAAATAAAAAATCATGGTACAGGAAAAAAATTTCAAAGCAATGTCGGGTTATGCCTTTCTCGCCTTATCGCTTGCATGCCTGGCGGCATCTATTGTTTCATTTGTGTTCGCTCAATTTTTAGCAGGCGCATTGTTGGCTGTGTTGTTTCTGTTTTTGGTTTCAGGAATTTTTATCCTGAATCCGAACGAGGCGAAAGTTTTATTGTTATTTGGAAAATACATTGGCACCGTAAAAGACAATGGATTGTTATGGTCAAACCCTTTCTTTCTTCGAAAATCCATATCGCTGAGGGCACGAAACATGAATGGTCAAACACTGAAAGTGAATGATAAAATCGGTAACCCCATTGACATAGCAGCAGTAATTGTGTGGTATGTAACAGATACGGCAAAAGCAACTTTTGAGGTGAGTGATTACAATCAATATGTAGCCATTCAAAGCGAAGCGGCAGTTCGTCATTTAGCGGGTAGTTGTCCGTACGACAATTTTGAAGATGACCATGCAACCATTACCCTTCGTGGTGGTGGTGATGCTGTAAATGAATTAGTGGTGACTGAACTCGATGCCCGTGTAGCAGAAGCAGGTATTCGTGTGAGCGAAGCGCGCATCAGTCACCTGGCTTATGCAACTGAAATTGCAGGTGCCATGTTGCAACGGCAACAGGCAACAGCCATTATTGCTGCACGCAAACAAATAGTGGAAGGAGCTGTTGGCATGGTAGAAATGGCTCTTGCTAAATTATCGGAGAAAGGAATTGTTCACCTAGATGAGGAGCGCAAAGCGGCAATGGTGAGCAACCTGTTAGTGGTTTTATGCGGCGACAGAAATGTTCAGCCGGTAGTAAATACAGGAACACTTTATAATTAAAAGAATCGACCGCGTCGGTTTTGAAAACCGACGCGGTCTTTATCAAATAATTTAACTGTTACACTTCAAAAATTCGCGATATGCCTGAAGATAAAAAAGCATTTGTACTGCGCATAAATCCGGTTACGCTCAAAGCCATTGAGAAATGGGCGGCTGATGAATTCAGAAGTTTGAACGGGCAGATTGAATTCTTGCTGCAACAAAAATTAATTGAGAGTGGTCGAATAAAGGAAAAGAAAAAGTAGTCCTAAGTGTTTAGTGATGCAGCGATTTCAATTATTTCTTTTAGGAATTAACAAACGCTGTTAAATGAATACTTGAAAAATAAAATGCACCCGTGAACCAATTATCTCTACCTGTCCGACAGGAATTATACATTATCAATTCTCAATTATCAATTATCAATTGTAAAAAATTATTTCTGCACTATAAATTTTGTGCGCTCAATTCCATTCGATGAAATTATTTCTATAAAATAAATTCCATTGGTAAGTGAATGAATATCCAGCAGCGTTTTTGCATCAGTCATTTCAAAGTGTAACACTTCTCTTCCAAGTGCATCTAAAATAATAATCGAGTTGTCATGCTGAGCTTGTCGAAGCAACGCAACTGCCATATGGCTTTCCACTGCCAACTGACAAACAGCCGGATTCGGATAAACAATAAAATTATTTCCTGCAATGGTTGTAGTTCCGTTTATAATTTCTCCCGGATGTTCGAAAGCTCCGATATCAATACTGGCACCCATCATTCTGTAATTTGCAAGGTAATCGTGTAAAGTATGCACCGAACCGGTTGAATCTCCATTATC
>JAHEZG010000203.1:5501-7279 GCA_023251195.1 Chitinophagaceae bacterium
GAATTTACCTGAACATTAAAATCTGAATTTAATGCAGAATCAAGGTAGCTGCAGGAGGATGTTGGATTAATCATGAATGGATCTGCACCAATAACATTGTGTGTGGTATCGCCTGAAATTATGGTTGCTGTTCCGATCACATTTGTTGTGAAGGAATATTCCACCCAGTTATTTCTGTATGTGAACAAATGAATGTCGCCCAATTGTACATCGCCTAACTGCCCGAAGTCGTGGCAATTTCCGTAGATAAGGTTGTTCTGCAAGTATAAATCTGTTTGCACACCCAGTGCAAAAATTCCTGCACCGCCGTAATGAGCACTGTTATTTACAATGTGATTGTTCATCACTTTCGCTATGGTGTTGTAAACATAAATTCCACCACCGTAATAGGGGGAGTAATTATTCGCAATAATATTATTTCGAATAAGGTAGCGTGTGCTGTCCCAGTTCGAACCATCGTTTTGCATTACATGAATACCACCTCCGCCATCAACCAATCCGCAACTGCCGCTGGTGTGGTGATTGTTACAAATAAAATTTGCATCAATATCCACTATACCTGCAAAGGATGTTAATGGTGCTTCGTTTTCTGAAAGGTTATGATGAATCGTATTGTGTCGAAGAGTTGCATGAAATCCGCTGATGCGAATGGCACTCATATCATAAATGCTGGTGTTGTCGTTCACTTCGTTGTATTCAAACAACACATTGCTTTGTAATATCCAAATTGTTGCACCAACTGAGTTGTTATAAAAATGACAGTGATGAATATTAATGGGCTCATAAGTTCCTGTGCCGATTCGCAATGCACACACACGATTTAAATTGTCGTGAACTGAACAGTGACTCATTTCAAACGAACCGCCACCTTGAATTAAAATCGTTACCCCTTCAGCCATGTTGTAGCTGCTTTGGTTATGGAAAAATTCGCACGAATCTATTTTAAGTGTGCGGTAAACAAACAATGCTTCAATGCCATTCCAATTTCCAACAGTACCATGTTTTACATCTTGAATGATACAATTCGAAAAAACAGATGAGTCAAAAGTTCCCTGAAACGGATTGAAGTGAACACCATGCCATCCGCCGGCTGCAATCAACTGCCTGAAAATAAATTGGAAGCGGGTCGGTTCCGTTTGCGATTAAACTTCCTATAATATCAAACTGATAGGTCTGTTGAAATTGCACATGCACACCTGGTTCGATGCGCAGTGTTTGCCCTGCAGCTACTGAAATATTTGTTTGAATGATGTATGGCGAACCACTCAAAGTCCATACGCCGCTTTGTGCAGTAGTAGTGATAGTGGTTTGTGCATTTGTAATGCGGAGTGTTACACTTAGTATGGTTGCGAGTAATAAAATTTTTCTTTTCACAGCTTCGGTTATTTAATTTCAGTAAATGTAACAGTGAAGCTATTGTATGTTTTGATTTCAGTTTTTTATTCATGAAATATCGAACGCATTCAACCAAAATATTTTACAACTTCAATGATTGTCAAAATAAAAATGGCTGTCTGAAGTGACAGCCATTTATTTATTTTAATCGAAATAAGGATTATTCCATATCAACTTTCGGATTCAAAGTTTCATCCAGCCACTTATAAAATTCGCGCTGCCACAGCAAACTGTTTTGCGGTTTCATCACCCAGTGTCCTTCGGAAGGGAAATGCAGAAACCGACTCTTGATGCCTTTGAGTTGCGCAGCCTGAAATGCTTCCTGCCCCTGATTGAACGGCACACGATAATCGAGATCATTGCTGATAATATAAATTGGCGTG
>JAHEZG010000204.1 GCA_023251195.1 Chitinophagaceae bacterium
GCAGTAGAGATTGCATGCGATAAAGAAGAAACAAAAAATTTATTGGAAGCAGCAGAGATTCCTGTTCCGCGCGGCATCATTTGTTACGATGAAGAAGATTTAGAAATGGCTGCGAAAAAATATGGTTATCCGTTAGTCACCAAACCGGTGAACGGAAATCATGGCAAGGGCGCATCCACTGATTTAAAAAACTGGGACGAGTTGTTAGTTGGTTTTCACGCCGCAAAAAAATACGGTCGCGGAATAATTGTGGAGCGTTTCATCACCGGACTTGATCATCGTGTGCTCGTTATTAATTACAAATTCGTTGCGGCAGCCATCCGCAAACCCGCCGCTGTTACAGGCGATGGAAAACAAACCATTCAACAATTAATTGATAAAGTAAATACAGATCCACGCAGAGGTTACGGTCACGAAAAAGTTTTGACATCCATTAAAGTGGATGATCATACACTGAAAATTCTCACCGATAAAAATCTCACACTCGATTCTGTTCTTGAAAAAAATAAAGAGTTGTGGTTAAAGCCCACTGCCAATCTCAGCACCGGCGGCACATCAACTGATATAACTGATCTCGTTCACCCCGATAATATTTTTATGTGCGAACGAATAGCGCGCATCATCGGTCTTGATATTTGCGGCATTGATATTATGGCATCAAGTTTAAGTGTTCCCGTTACCGAAAACGGCGGAGCAGTGCTCGAAGTAAATGCTGCACCTGGTTTCAGAATGCACATTTCTCCTGCTGAAGGATTGCCACGCAATGTGGCCGAACCTGTTATTGATATGTTGTTTCCGCCCGGCACATCAGCCCGCATTCCAATTATTGCAGTCACTGGTACAAACGGAAAAACAACAACCACACGATTAACTGCGCACATTGTAAAATCAATGGGCTACAAAGTTGGTTTCACTACTACTGATGGAATTTATATTCAGAATCAAATGCTCATGCGCGGCGATTGCACAGGCCCCGTATCATCAGAGTTTGTGTTGAAAGATCCTTCAGTTGATTTCGCAGTGTTGGAATGTGCGCGTGGCGGAATACTTCGTGCAGGTTTAGGATTTCATAATTGTGATATTGCTATCGTAACAAATGTGGCTGCCGATCACCTCGGGTTGCAGGGCATTGATACATTGGAACAATTAGCAAGAGTGAAAGGTGTTGTGCCCGAAACTGTTTTACCAAGTGGTTATGCAATACTGAATGCCGACGATGATTTGGTTTATAAAATGCGCGAGAGTTTAAATTGCAAAGTCGCGTTCTTCAGCATGGACGAAAATAATCCGCGCATCAAAGCACACTGCGCCGCAGGCGGACTCGCAGCCATTGCCGAAAACGGTTATGTAACAATTTGCAAGGGCACATGGAAAATCCGCGTTGATAAAATCAGCAACATCCCGCTCACATTCGGTGGTCGCGCCGTGTTCAATGTGCTCAATGTTTTGCCATCAGTACTTGCCGGTTTCATTCGCGGTTTCAAAATCGAAGACATCAAGCAGGCATTGGAAACTTTCATTCCATCACCTGGCCAAACTCCCGGTCGCATGAACATGTTCCAGTTCCGCAATTTTTCGGTCATGGTTGATTATGCGCACAACACTGCGGGCTTTGAAGCCATCGGAAAATTTTTAGAGAAAGTAGATGCACATCCCAAAGTCGGAATCATTGCCGGTGTTGGTGATCGTAGAGACGAAGACATTATTGCACTCGGAACCACAGCAGCTAAAATGTTTGATCAGATAATTATCCGTCAGGATAAAAATCTCCGCGGCCGCAGCGAAGACGAAATTATTGATCTCATGAAACAGGGAATTGCGCAGGTAGATGTAAGCAAAGTGGCCGAAGTATTCCGCAAAGAAAGCGAAGCCATTGATTACGCAATCAGCAATGCAGTAAAAGGTTCCTTCGTTATCATTTGCAGCGATGTGGTGCCCGATGCATTGGATCAAATCATGCGCTTGAAAGAAGCAGATGATTTAGTAGAATCAAATGGGAAACTGGTTTGACATTATCATAACATTTTGAACATTAAACTTTAAACTTTGAACTTTTAATTTGCAGCACGATGGATACCATGACTGAACAACGAAACCTTATAGTTTCCACAATGGCGGAGAACCTCATAGGTTCCGAAATAATAAAACTCGGAGGAGAAATAAACGAGCGCATAAAAAAAGGAGAGAAGATAAACAACTACACCATCGGCGATTTCGATCCGAAAGTTTTTCCGATACCACAGGAGTTGACTGATGAAATTATTCGTGCCATGCGCGAAGGTCACACAAACTACCCAACAGCAAACGGAATAATAGAATTGAGAAAAGCTGTTGCAGCATTCCTCAATCGTTTTTTAAAACTCAATTATTCAAGTGATGAAATCTTAATAACAAGCGGTGCTCGTCCTGCTATTTATGCAGCATACATTACACTTTTAGATGAAGGTGATAAAGTTATTTACCCTGTTCCGAGTTGGAATAATAATCACTACATACATCTGTCAAGAGCAAGAGGAGTGATGGTTGAAACCACAGTGGAAAATAATTTCATGCCCACTGCCGATGATATTCGTCCGCATATTTCTGATGCAACATTAATTGCATTGTGTTCACCACTTAATCCAACAGGAACAACTTTCACTGCTGATACACTTGCCGAAATTTGTGATATGATTCTGGAAGAAAACAGCCGAAGAAGCGCCGATGAAAAACCATTGTACTTATTGTATGATCAGATTTACTGGGCACTGACTTTCCGCGATACCGTGCATGTCAATCCTGTTACACTTCGCCCCGAGATGCGTAACTATACTATTTTTGTTGATGGATTATCAAAAGCATTCGCAGCAACCGGCATCCGCGTCGGATGGACTTTCGGTCCGCCAAGTATTATTGATAAAATGAAAGCAATTCTCTCGCATGTCGGCGCATGGGCTCCCAAGGCAGAACAAATTGCCTCAGCAAGATACTTAACACAAGAAGCGCGGATCGATGAATTTTTATTTCACTTTAAAAACGAAGTTGATTTCCGTCTCGAACATTTTTACAATGGAATTCAACAACTGAAAAATAAAGGATATAAGGTAGATGCCATTGCACCACAAGCAGCAATCTATCTCACAGTTCAATTTAATTTGATTGGTAAAAAAACTTCTGAAGGAAAAACGCTCGAAGACTCAAACGATATACTTTACTATTTAATTGATGAAGCGAAAGTGGCGCTTGTTCCATTTTCTGCTTTCGGTGCATCAAACAATTCTACCTGGTATCGTCTTTCAGTTGGCACTTGTACACGCGAAGAAATTGCTGAAGTGATTTACAAATTGGATAACGCACTATCAAAGTTGAAATAGATGAAATTGATTCATTTTTTTTTCTAAATCAATAACTCATCACTATAGTTTTATCTTTTCGGTAAACTGAATATCCGGCATAAATAAAAATAATGCCGAGCAATTCTGAAATGTATAGAACTTCATTATGCCCGTAATGCATAAATGCACCGCCAATGCCCGGGAGCAAGCCGCCAAAAGCAATTAATACATTTCCGTAACATTTATTCAGCGAAACTTTTTTCTTCCAGAATCCCCATGCTGCAAACATGGTTCCGCCAACAAAAAACAAAAGCGCATAAGTATTTATAACAATTGGAAACAAACGAACTTCACTCCAAAGAATCACATTGCCTGATAATCGGTAGTTATCAACTTTAGCGTAATCAATGGGGCTGAGTGCGCATGCAATTGCACCAACTAAAATTACGGGAACTAATAATGCCGTTAAAAAATCAGCCGGGTTTCTTTTCATTATTAGGTAAATGGTTCCTTGTGCCAAAGGAACTCCACCCATCATTGCACCCAAAATGTACCAGGCTTTAAAAACAGATTCGTGCCAGCCGATAATTGCAGTGATTGATTCAGGAATAGTTCCTGCGCCATAAAAAAATACCCCGATAATCCACCATCCGAAGTACTTGGTTTTATTTTTTTTCCAGTGGAAAATGAGTTCAGTACAAAACAGAATTGAGACCAACGAGGTAATTATCGGAATATAGTAAACAGGGCTATGCACGGTGTGAAGTTAGTTTTATTCTTGTATGATAAAATCGATTGAATTTTTATCACTTACCTATTTAATTCAGGTTAACAATTTATCAGTTTTCATAAAATGAAAAAGAGTTTAGATTTACTTGCGAAAAAAAATAAACCTAAATGGCTAAAAGTATTTTTATAGTTGATGACGATAAGTTTTTTGGTGAAATGTTAAAAGCACATTTAAATAAAAAAGGAGGCAGAAATGTTTCAGTATTTTTAACAGGAGAAGATTGTTTAAATAATCTGGATGAAAATCCCAATCTAATAATTCTTGATTATAATTTAGATAGCATACATAAAGAGGCCGCCAACGGTTTAAAAATTCTTCAGTTAATCCGTAAAAAAAATCAATTACTACCGGTTGTCATGTTATCTAACCAGGATCAATACAGCATTGCATTACAAACCATACAAAAAGGTGCCGAGCAATATGTGATTAAAGATGAAGATGCTTTTGAAAATATAGATCGGATACTGGCTGATATTCTTTAGGCATATTTTTTGGATTAAAAAGAAAATTCAAAAACAACAAAAAGCTAAATCATGAAACACTTTTTCTCAGTATTAATTCTTCTCGGTTTTTTAATTCCCGCAACTGCACAAACATCCGGACCAGTAAAGACTTCAGGATGTGTGGAAGGTAATTGTGGCGAAGGCACAGGAAAATATTTATTTGAAAACGGAGATAAGTATAACGGTGAGTGGCATGGCGGAATGCGTACCGGATATGGCCGATACGATTATAAAAACGGTGATTGGTACATAGGTGATTTTAGAAATGATGCCATTGATGGAAAAGGAACCTTGCACCTGAAAACAGGAGAAATTATTTCGGGCGTTTGGCAAAACTATGTCCTCGTAAAAATTGAAGATGCAAAATATGCGGCCCGATTAAATTTAACCTTGCCGTTAATGCAGATCAAAAAAAATTAAATGTTCAAATAATGAATTTAAGATTCTGTCTCTACAGTGGCAGGTTCAACCATAATGGTTAAAATAAAATCACTGTTCATGCTGAACTTAAAATAACCGATTCCTATTTGTTGCTTCATGGCAATATTCTGACGAAGTGTTTCGGATAAATCTTTTGCAATCGGCGGTATAGAGCTGTTATTTAATACCCGGCTATCTCTCATTTCAAGATCAAATTCAAATGAAATTTTTTTCCTTTTGCTGGCAACCTGAAATTCAGGTTTGTAAAGAGAAAAAGATACTTGTTCGTTTTTTCGCTGAGCTTCTTTAATTTTCATAGCAATAACCGGAAGGTATTTTTTCCAAACTGCCTGATAAATTTCCAACTCTTTCATTTTAAAATTTTTGTAAAGATAATCAAAAGAAATAGATGCAACTTTCCGGTCACAATTTCACCGGGGTTTCTTTAATTCCATTTTAAATCTTTATTCTCCAATTGTTAAATTTGAATTAATAAAAACAATCATTTTGTCAAAAAACAAAGCTCTACAAATCGTTTGGGGGTTAGCCTTAAGCCTGTTTTCAGCCTGTTCTTTTTTTAGCGGGACTGAAACTGATGTTAAAAAAAATGAAATAGGAATGCTACCTGCTGAAGACCGAAAATATGTATTAAAATCGGCCATTATAAAATTAAAAAGTTCAAAGCCGATTTTAGGATCTGATGTTGAATCAACAATTTATTTTGATGATTATGGCGATAAATATTGTAATATAACTGACACAAAACTAAAATACAAAAACACAACAATTGTAACCGGCTCAATCAGCATTACAAAAAACGATTATACCTACACTTACAATCCGGAAAAAAAGACCGGAACAAAAAGCAGAAACAAAGGAAATTTTAACCCCATGCACATTGATTTTTCAAAAATGGATGCCCAGTCACTTGAATCTAATGGCATAAGAAAAGTGGGGCAATCAGTATACTTAGGCAGGGATTGTGATGTTTATGAAATGGAAAATCCATCGCTTGAAATGACCGGACGATATGAAGTGTGGAATAAAATCCCATTGAAATATTTTACCAAAATCGGCTCGTCGCAAATAGAAATGTATGTAACTGAAATTGACGAAAACGCTCTTGTACCTGAAAGCATATTTGACCTTCCAAAAGATGTTGAATTTATTGAGGCAACAAATCCCTTAGTATCACCAACCGAACACGCTCCTTCAGATTCTGTATTGAATCTTCCGGAACAGGAAAAATAGGTTCGCTCCATAAGCATTCGATTGTGCCCGGTTTTAGTTTAAATTCATTTAATAAATTTCCTGAGTTTCGAATGGTCATAGGCACTAATGGAACTCCCGTTTCCATAGCAAGTTTAAATGCACCATCATAAAAATTTTTTAATGGTTCGCCGGTTTTATTTCTTGTACCTTCCGGAAACAAATAAATACTGATTCCTTCATTCAGAGATTGTTTCATTTTTTCCAAACTGGCTGCTCTGCTGGCTTCGTCTTTTCGGTTCACACTTAAATAAAGTTTGCGAATAATGTATCCGAACAATGGAATTTTAGTTAATTCCTCCTTTGATAAATACCTGAAAGTAACAGGTGTAATCAATGCGCAAACGGGCACATCTAACAATGAGGTATGATTACTTATAAAAATATAAACACCGTCTTTTTTAAAATTACTCTTTCGTAAAATCTTTATTTGGATTAGATAAAAAGTAAAAATCACTTTTGCCATAGCAATTGAAATCCTATGCGCTATATGCGGTGTGTTTTTCCCAAAAAGGTTTGTGGTAAACACAAAAAAATAAAATGGTATAGCCAGAATTATAACAAGTGTAATTACTAATGCCGCGTAAATTCCGAAAAGTGTTTTTAATAAATTTATCACTGGTTTATTTATTTTAATTGACGCAGATACATTTGAATTGTATTTTCTAATCCATAATATAATGCATCACAAATGAGTGCGTGACCAATTGATACTTCTGCCACGAATGGAATATTTTTTTTGAAATACGATAGATTATCAAGATTTAAATCGTGACCGGCATTTACTGAAAGACCAATTGATCTGGAATATTCTGCTGCCTGAATGTATGGTTCAATTGCCTTGTGCCTGTTGGTATTAAAAACATGCGCAAACGGTCCGGTATATAGTTCAACACAATCGGCATTTACCATTTTAGCCCCTTCAATAAATTGTTCTATCGGA
>JAHEZG010000205.1 GCA_023251195.1 Chitinophagaceae bacterium
ACGGAATGGCTGAATTAGTAAGTGATAGTTTGAAATATAATTACGATATGCTGCCAATTTCTACGATGTCATCAGTGTCAGTCTTTAAAGATACCCTTTTCATTGCTGGTTCATTCGACCATATAAGTTATGTCCCTGCAAAAAAAATAGCCAAATTTGTAGACAACAGTTTTTCATCCTTTGCTCCAGTAGGCACAAAGTGGTGGTTCAATAGCAGTGATACTGCTAATAAATATTACGAGATAGCAAGAGATACCTTTGTAATGCACACAGCAAACTACTATGGTTACAACTGCCGCAAAATAACAGGGGAGCAACACCATCATGACAGCACTGTAACACCACTGCAACCGCTGTATGTGTTCGGAGATACAAGCAGGGTAATGTATTACAATAATTACCGTGGCCGATTTGTGCCGCTGTATAATTTTAATGTAAGCACGGGAGATACACTTACTTACTACACTCCACAGCCACAAACCGCAAGCGATACCACTTTCAGAGTGGTGGTTGATAGCATCACTATGTTAAATGTGCAAGGCACCAACTACAAAAGAGTTTGGAGCACTCCATTAGATGGTTGGAGCTTTGGTAATGATGGGTATGTGCAGTTGGTTGGGGGCATGGGTAGCATGTTGCCGCAACCAATTAATTATTACAACACCGAAGGGCCGCTGCGCTGCTATGAAGATACAAGTGTGTTTTATCATTACCTTGTAAATGTTAATTGTGAACAGTTAGATACAACAACTGGAATCAGTGAACAGTTAACAATGAACAGTTATCAGTTAACAGTTAGTTCGCTGAATGAAAATAGCATTGCAATATCTATTTTAATCTCTCGCAGCACACCCGCTGAGTTGCTTATTTATAATATGCAGGGGCAACTGATGTCAAGCAAAAACATTTCATTGCGCGCCGGAGAAAATCATTTTACTGCACCAACTCCGTATGCACAAGGCATGTACCTGTTGCAGGTGCGAACAAAGAGTGAGGTTAGGAATGTGAAATTTGTGAGGGAGTAATTGATAATGGATACTGGATACTGGATAATTGAAATCATTGCTGTATAAAAAAATCGAGCAGGTGAAAACTGTTTAATCAATTTTTGTCATTCATTTATTGTTGCTCCGGGTTAGGGATTGAACTGAAAATCCTTTTGTTTGTTTCTTCGATAAACTCAGAATTGTTAGCATCCCGCTTTGCTCAAACAAAAGATTGTAAGGGAAAGCCCGCCTTTTTTTGTATTCAAAAAAAGAACCCCATACTCTTCGACAACACTTCGATAAACTCAGTGTGACATTGATAAGGATGAAAGAGAGTGATAGAAACAAATTTCTGATTTTTAATAACAATAATTTAAAGTCCGGCAAAAACTATTGTTGGTTTCGTTTACCTTTGAAGCCCGTAACTAATAATTACACTTACGCATGACTAAATATATTTTTGTTACGGGGGGCGTTACTTCATCATTAGGAAAAGGAATCATTTCGGCTTCGCTCGCCAAGTTGTTACAAGCCCGTGGATTTACTGTTACCATTCAAAAATTTGACCCTTACATAAATGTTGACCCGGGCACGCTTAACCCATATGAACACGGCGAATGTTATGTTACCGATGATGGCGCTGAAACAGATTTAGACCTCGGGCATTACGAGCGTTTTTTAAACACTCCAACATCACAGGCAAACAATGTAACTACCGGTCGCATTTATCAAACCGTGATTAACAAGGAGCGCGAAGGTGCTTACTTGGGTAAAACAGTACAGGTGGTTCCACACATTACTGATGAAATAAAACGGCGCATGATGTTGCTGGGCGACCAGGGGAATTTCGACATTATTATTACTGAAATAGGTGGAACAGTGGGCGACATTGAATCGCTGCCATACATTGAAGCAGTGCGCCAAATAAAATGGGAATTGGGTAGCAGCACTTGTTTGGTCATTCATTTAACACTTATCCCCTATTTAAAAGCTGCGAAAGAATTAAAAACAAAACCTACACAACACTCGGTTAAAGAATTATTGGAATTGGGAGTGCAGCCTGATATTTTAGTTTGCCGAACAGAGTATCCGTTGAATGCAGAGTTGCGCCGTAAGGTTGCGCTTTTCTGTAATGTAACTACCAATGCTGTTGTGGAGAGTATTGATGCTGATTCTATTTACGATGTTCCGCTCTTGATGTTGAAAGAGAAACTGGATAAAACAGTGATGGGTAAACTGAAACTGATTTCGAAGGAAGAACCTCACCTTGAAAAGTGGAAAGAGTTTTTAGGCAAACTGAAAAACCCGACATCGGATGTTCGCATCGGGTTGGTTGGAAAATATGTGGAGTTGCAGGATGCCTATAAATCTATACTGGAATCTTTCATTCATGCAGGTGCTTACAACGAAACAAAAGTGAATATTGATTTTATTCCGGCTGAACATGTAAATGAAGCTAATGTGCAACACTTACTTGGAAAGTTAGATGGGGTGTTAGTGGCTCCCGGTTTTGGTGAGCGTGGTTTTGAAGGAAAATTAGCCGCTATAAAATATGTGCGCGAAAACAATATTCCGTTCTTCGGAATTTGTTTGGGTATGCAGGCATGCGTGGTTGAGTTTGCACGAAATGTTTTGGGTTGGAAGGAAGCGAATACTACAGAGTGTGACCCGAACACTCCGTATCCGGTGATTGATTTAATGGAGGAGCAAAAGAAAATTACTGCGAAGGGCGCAACCATGCGATTGGGTGCATACAATTGCCACATTAAAAAAAGTTCGAAGTCGTATGTTGCATATAACAACACTGATATTACTGAACGGCACCGTCATCGTTGGGAAATGAATAACAAATACATTGCAGATTTTGAAAATGCCGGATTGATGATGATGGGAACTAATACCGAAAGCGGGTTAGTTGAAATTGTAGAGCTGAAAAAACATCCCTACTTTATTGGTGTGCAATTTCATCCTGAATTAAAAAGTACAGTTGACAATCCTCATCCGCTATTTATGCGGTTTATTCAAGCAGCCAAAGAGCATAAACAAAAACCTTTGAATGGTTCGAATAACCGAACCGAAAATGTATCTGTTTATTCATAAGTTTGCGCCCCCTATTAAAAAAAGAAGTTAAAAAATTAAATGGATAAGAATACGATTATCGGCCTGGTGCTGATTGGTGCATTGTTATTAGTCTGGAGTATTTACAACCAACCCACCAAGGAACAATTAGCGTTTCAGAAACATGTTCAGGATTCCATTGAACTCGTAAACCAGAAAGCGCAAAAAGAAGAAACTGCAAAAGCAGCAGGTGCGCAAAAAACCACTTCAGAACTTACGGCAACTGATACAACTAAGCAACAAGTTGCTGTTGTGAATGCAGGGTATTTTTCTGACAGCACAACCAAGCACGAAGATTTTCTGACACTTGAAAATGATGTACTTAAAGTTACGCTCACCAATAAAGGCGGCAGGGTTTATTCAGTTGAATTAAAAAAATATAAAACGCACGAAGGCAAAAGCATGGTGCTATTTGAAAGCACCAGTTCTGATTTTTCTTATGTTTTCTTTTCAGGCACCAACCAGATAAACACCGGCGACATTTATTTTAAAACCGAAAACAAATCGGTGCTGCTAACCGGAAAAGATTCATCAAGTATTCAATACCGTGCTTACCTCAGTGCTGATAAATACATAGAGCAGACCTATACCATTCGCCCCGGTTCATATATGATCGGGTACAACTTAAACTTAAAAGGACTCGACAGCATTATTACTCAGAACAATCAATTCATCACACTGCTTTGGAAACAACGATTGTTAAATGGCGAACACACCATCACCGACAATAAAAATTATTCTTCTGTCTATTTTAAATATCCAAACGAAAATGCAAGCAGTCTTTCACTCACTGCCGAATCAACCGAAAAATTCCCTGCTGTTTTAGAATGGATTTCTTTCAAACAGCACTTTTTTAATTCGGCCATAATTGCGCCTAAAATTTTTGAACAAGGAAATACTAAAGTCACACTCGATACCGGCAATGTGTATGTAAAAACCATGACCGCCGAATTGGTAATGCCGTACATACACAACAAAGAGAATTCGTATGCAATGAATTTTTATTTTGGTCCGAACCATTATCAAAGCCTGCGCAAATTCGGAATTGGGCTCGAACAAATTGTTCCTTTAGGCTGGGGAATCTTTTCATGGTTTGCCACACCCATCAATAAATATTTTATTCTTCCGCTGTTCAATTTGCTCAATGATTTTATCGGCAACTACGGAATCATTATTCTGATAATGACTTTACTTATTCGCGGTATCACCTTGCCACTCACTTACAAGTCAATGGTATCGGCTGCTAAAATGAAAGTGTTGAAACCGGAGATTGATGAACTGAAAGAAAAATACAAAGACGACCAGGGAAAATTCGGACAGGAACAAATGAAACTGTTTGGCAAAGCCGGTGTAAATCCTTTGGGCGGTTGCTTGCCATTGCTCATACAAATTCCAATTCTTACTGCCATGTACAGTTTGTTCCCCAATGCAATTGAGTTGCGTATGCAGCCATTCCTGTGGGCAAAAGATTTATCTTCTTACGACAGCATCTGGAATTTCCCCAATCATTTTTCACTGCCTTTTTATGGTGATCATGTGAGTTTGTTTACACTACTCATGACTGTAACACAAATCATCATGGCGGTTTACACCAGCCAAATGAACAATGTAACCGGGCAAATGAAATGGATGCAATACATCTTCCCAGTTATGTTGCTCGGTATATTCAACAATTTACCGGCTGCCCTCACCTACTACTACTTCCTGTTCAATCTGTTTTCAATAATTATGCAATGGGGCGTTCAGAAATACATGATCGACGAGAAAGCTATTCACGCCCAAATTCAGGAAAACAAAAAGAAGACTCCCAAAAAATCGGGCTTCATGGCGCGGTTGGAAGACATGCAGAAAAAACAACGAACTGCTCAAAGAGACAGAATGAAAAAATAATTTCTGTTTTAGTTTTTCCTTTTCTGTTTACCTTGTTCGAAGAATATTTCTTCGATGCACAAGAACAAGCAACGGATATTTCTTAAACTCATTATTCCATTTGCCGGCGGAATGCTTGCAGCCTATATCGGCGGAATAAATTTTCCAGCCTGGTGGTTGATTCCTTCGGTGGTTTTATTGGCGATTGTTTATTTTCTAATTCATAAAAGATACCTGTACACCATTCGTTACGGTTGGGTTTTTGGATTTTGCCTGCATGCGTTTTTATTTTTGGCCGGATACTCACTGTTTTACAATGAATATGATTTGCACAAGCCCGATCATTTTATAAATTTTCCGGAAGCTGATTTTCTGATTGTGAAAATTAATGAGCCGCCTGTTTTCAAAGAAAAATTTGTTCGATGTATCGTTAAAACAGAGCAATCCGGAAATGCGAATGAAATTCAAACCACATCGGGCAATGCGGTTGCTTACTTCGCTATTACAGATGAATCATTAAATTTTAAATATGGCGATTTGGTGCTTGTGAAAAACAAACCATCAGCCTTGGATGCACCATCCATTCCATACCAATATGATTACAAAGGATACCTTGATAAACGCAACATTCATTTCACTTTATTCCCCCGCGAACATGAATTTATTTCCATTCATCAAAATCATGGATACCTATTGTTGCGCTTTGCTTACCGGTTGCGCGACTGGTGCGTGAACTGCATAAAAAAATTTGTTGATTCAAAAAAAGAAGCTGCTGTGGTTTCGGCATTAACGGTCGGATACCGAGATGAAATTTCGCAGGATGTTGTTCAATCTTATTCCTCGGCAGGTGTCATTCACATACTTGCAGTTTCCGGAATGCATGTCGGATTATTATACCTGATGCTCGAATTCTTTTTAAAATTCCTTAATAGAAATGCGACCACAAAAATTTTTAAGGTTATACTTATTCTCTGTCTCATTTGGTTATTCGCCATGATTACCGGTTTGGGTGGTTCCATAGTAAGAGCGGCAGCCATGATCAGTTTATTGATAGTTGGAAGAAATCTGAAACGACGAATGGATATTATTGATTCGCTTTGTTCCAGTGCGTTTTTAATTCTGCTGATTTCTCCATTTACATTCATTGATGCCGGCTTTCAGCTATCATTTACGGCCCTTGTTGGAATCGCGTTATGGGAACGGAATTTCAGTCAGCTGCTGGAGTGGCGAAATCCACTTATGCAATTAGTCTGGCGAATGTGCAGTGTGAGCATGGCCGCGCAATTGGGTGTTTTACCACTCACCCTCTTTTATTTCAATCAGTTTCCAATGTTATTTCTTGTAGCGAATGTTATTGGTGTACCACTTTCCACTGCAATATTGTATGGCGGGTTAATTTTATTTATCCTTTCTCCTATTGTTATGCTTGCTCAATTTGTTGGTGAACTATTAAAATCAGCAACACAACTATTAGATAATTATATAAATTGGGTACAATCCTTTTCTGTTTCAACTATCAATATTCCTTCTTTCGGAATTGCAAGCTTATTACTGACCGCTTTTGCGTTGATTTTTTTTTCTGATTTTATTGAAAGGAAAATCCCCCGTAAAATTATTTATTGCTTATCTGCCATGCTGATTGTTGTATTAATAAATACTATGGCTAACATCAATTACCTGAGAGAAAAGCAATTGCTGTTTCTTCATTTCGGAAAAGGAGATGCCTACATTTTCAGAGAAACAAACAATGCTGTTATAATTGCCGATAATGATTTGTTAACCGATGAATATTTCGGGCAGTATACCAGCAGTTTTTTAAAACACACGCCCGTTTCCAATCTTCAGGTTATTTCGCTTAATAAACTGAATGACTCAACTGTTTTATCCTGGAAAAAATTTCACTGTTTTGGTTCTTTCATTTCATTTTGCGGAGAACATGGAGTAGTGCTTAAAAATAATTCGCTTCAATCAACAGAAAATCTTTCAGTCAATTTTATTATTGCATTAAAACCTGAAAACAAGTTGACTGAAATAAAAAAATATTTCTCGCCGGCCATTCTGGTTGCTTCAGACGATCAAAAGAATTTTAATTTCAAATCGCTAAAGAATCATTGCACTCAATTAAGTTTACCGCTCCACTACCTACCAGTTGATGGTCCGTGGATTAAACAATTTTAATAATGAACGAATTTGTTTTGTATGAATGCAGTGATCGCATTGCCTGTCTAACCCTTAACCGTGCAGATAAACGAAAT
>JAHEZG010000206.1 GCA_023251195.1 Chitinophagaceae bacterium
TAAAAACAATTTTGTATTCGAAGGAAAAACTTTATTGAATGATATGTATCGCGCCATGGGAATTAAAGACCAGCCCTTCGAAGAAATAAAAGGTGATGTTGATTCCATTGGCGGATTGATTCTGGAACTGAGTGGAAAAATTCCGGAAGTGAATGAAGAAATTGATTTCAAAAAATTTCGTTTCAAAGTGCTGAACATGGATAATCACAGAATACGAAGAGTAAAAGTTACTTTGTTGGAAGAAGAAGAGGTGATTTGATGATTTGGTAATTTGATGATTTGATGATGGAGATAAAAAAAATAGTTGCGAATAGTTTTCTTTTTCTGGTTGTGATTCTCATTGTTGCCTGCAATGAAGAATATACTCCGAAACCAAAGGGATATTTCCGGATTTCATTTCCTGAACATGCATATAAATTATACAATCCTGAATACTGTCCGTTCTCGTTTGAATATCCGGTGTATGCAAACATTTCGCGCGACACAGTTTTTTTAGATACTCTTCCTGAAAATCCATGTTGGATGGATGTAAACTTTCCTGATTTCAATGGTTCCGTTTTTCTGAGTTATAAAGAAATAAATGCTGAACACGGCCTTGCAAAACTCATTGAAGATTTTCATGTTCTTGCTTTCAAGCACACTGTTAAAGCTTCAGGCATTGATGAGAGTATTATTAATTCAAAAAATAAAGTGTATGGATTGTATTATAACATTGAAGGCAATGCTGCTTCCAACATTCAGTTCTTTGCCACTGACAGTATCAACCATTTTATTCGCGGTTCCTTGTATTTTAACAATACGCCCAATGTTGATTCACTTGGTCCTGTTATCCATTTTGTAGAAAGGGACATTCAGCATTTGATTAGCACTTTGAAATGGAAATAAAAACTTCTTTCAGTTATTGGTCACATCACTGATGCTTCGCTTGGAACAAAACTGATCACCAAGGCAAACAACATTCACGACCTGACTGCGCAGGGGTGGAATGCGTTTAAGAAAAGTTAGTTGCAGGATTTTTTATGAGTGAACAATAAAGGAAAATATTTCCTGCCAAAGTTCGTTTGCCAAATATCTTTAACTCCCTCATGAAGAAATTTCTTTTTTTAATTTTCATTTTTTCTCAGTCAAATTTTTGTGCTGCACAAACTGCATTTAACAGTTCAACTTCATTCAAGGAGAATAATTTGTTTGGAAAAACATTTTTGCATTCAAAAGCAAAAAAGAAAAACAATTTTATCAGTGCTTATGGTTTGAATTTTAAAATCAGTGCTCATGGAACAAATCTTTTTTCTAAAGAATATACTCCGGACACTTTTTACATAGGTCAGGTTTATCGTTCAATTTACTATCTCTATCACTATAAATTTATTCCTTCTGTTCAATTTAATTATTCGTTGAACTTTAAATTATTCTTCCTGAATAATAAATTTTTTATTGAAGGTGGAATAAAGACAAGAGGTAGATTTAAAAATAGTATTATAAAAGTTGATGGCTCTTACATTCCTGATTCAGCTTCCATGAGTCATATTTTTTTTCCTCCGGTTCCTGACTTGTCAAAAGTTAATAAGGAAATTCACTTTCAGAGGCATCTTGAATTCCCGATTTTAATTGGGGTTAGATTAAATCATTTTCAATTTTCAATTGGTACTTATCGTTCAATTTACTACTGGGATGTAACAAAAGATTTTTCAGACACTCAAACGAAGAGATATTTTTGGAGAGACTATTTCAATTATCCCTCAACTCCTTTAAATCCTATAATAAATATTTCAGCAGAAATTGTTGGAAAGAAATTTAAAGTTCTTCCATTTATTTCTATAATGAAAAAATCCGGTGAAAGAAATCCATACTTTGAATTAGGATTAGAACTCGGATATAATTTCAAAGAGAAAAAATGAAGCCGCGGATGAAAAAATTTCTCTTTCTAATTTTCATTTTTTCTCAATCGAATTTTTGCCATGCACAAACTGCATTTAAAAATTCAACTTCTTTCAGAAGCAATTCTAATTTTTTAAAAGAGAAAAATAGATTGTTGAGTCATCATAATATCTCATTAGAATTTGGATTGAATACAACAAATCTTTTTTCAAATCGAACATCAGCATCTGTTTACCAATCAATAACAAATGGTGCAAGCGCTTTAATAAAATTCAAAGCATTTCCCTCTATAAGATACAATGCTTCGATAAATTACACCTTCCCAATCATTCATGATAATTTGGGAATCGTTGCGGGAGTTGGATTCATAAAACGAACATTTCAATATAGGTGTAAAATTGAATCTCAACCATTTCCTGACAGCGAGAAATTTTCAAACCTAATTTTTTTACATGAAGACATTTACTTTCCATTTTCTTTAAAATATAAATTCACAGTAAATCAGTATTTAGAAGCAGGTTTTGGATTATTTATCTTTGAAAGAAGCCGCGGATATGAAACATTAAAATCAAGAGATAGAGCTTATTTCACTTATAATTTATTAAGAAATGAATTAGCAGTTGATAGTTTCTTTTTAAAATATTCTTATGAATTTAAGTCGTGGAATATTCTGGCTTACCCTTTTGCAGAATTGAATTACATAAAAAGTTCAACTCAACTTTATCTTCAAGTTGGAATTAATATTAAGCTTCTTAAAAAAAATTAAACGAGAAAAAAATAATCATTCATAAAGATAATTTTTTAAAGCACTGTCTTTTTCTCTATAAAAATTGAAATAAAAACTTGCTTCTGCACGAAAAGAAATCCCTGACTGGTAAGTTCTGAAAGTATCAAAATAACTCCCGGAATAATCACCTATCTGAAATTTATACCCGACTCCTGCATAACATTCAAAGCCGAAGTGATATAAAAACTCATCATGAAACCCAATAATTCCTCCCGGAGAAATTATTTTAGAATAACTCTCGCTGGCTCTAAAATTATATTGACCAGTATCGTGATAGGAAATAATCGTTGCCTGACAATAACTAAAATACGGAGCAATAAAGATTGAAGGATACTTATCAAATTTTCTTTGAGCTTGGAATTCAAACTTCAAGCGATTTTTATAGCTCACATTGTCGTGCTCATTATATGGAAACCATCCTATTTCCTTCTTGCCATATGCACCAATTAGATTTAGTCTGTATTTCTCATTAATTTTTAATCCAACTCCTGTCTTAACATTCGGCGCCATTAGGGATAACAGATAAAATTGAAAGCTTAATTGCAGTTTCTCAATTCCTAAACTTGATGAATCATTTTTAATCGGCAATTGCTGTGCAAAAATATTTTCTGATAAAAACAAAAATGATAAAATGAAAAATAGATTTTTCACTCTCATATTTTTTTAAAATGAACATCATATTCATGCCCATTAAAATTTGTTTGCAGCCAAAATTCAGTATTCGTTAACTTCGAAATTTGCCAGGTATCTGTTAAATAAAATTCATCTTCGTATTGAATAAGCATTCCTAAATATCCCGGTATATTCGAAATAAATGTTGTGTCATTAATAATTCCATATGCAGCAGCAGATTTTTGTGATGCATAAAAAGAAATTTCACTTTCATCGTCGCTTAATAAAAAAAATTCATCCATACTTCCGCCGCCAATGAATTCAATTTTGAATTCTCCGGATTTATTCAACAAGGATGAAGGTTCACCTGATTCTTGAATCAAGGTTTTCTTTTCTTTTTTTGAAAGAACACTAAAAGTATAATTCGATATACTTGGGTTTATGGACCAAAAATTTGTATCTGAAATAAATGGTGCAACAGTTTGCCCATTTACAGTTTCAATTTCAATAGAATAATTCCCTTGTAATCGATTATTAATTGTTCTAAATGTAATTGCAGAATTTTCTTCATATCGTTTGCATCCATAAAAAAGCAGAATTAAAATAAAAGTGACTAATGAAATTCTCAACTGAATAATTTTTTAATAAGACAAATTCAAAACTCTTTCCGTTGCAAGTTTCAATTGAGAAAACTATTTCTCAATCGCCGCCACCAAAACAGAATCAAACGGTTTCACTTTCGAACCATAATGTGCAATGTAATTTCCATGCTCGTCAATTAAATATTTATTGAAGTTCCAGCTTACTTCGGTGGTTTCTACTCCATTAAATTCTTTTTTAGTCAGCCATTCATAAATCGGCGCTTGATTTTTTCCTTTCACATCAATCTTCGCAGCTAATGGAAATGTTACACTGTACTTTTCAGTACAGAATTTTTTTATCTCATCAGCAGTTCCCGGTTCCTGAAATCCAAACTGATTACACGGAAAACCAATGAGCACCATTTTGTCTTTGTATTTTTCATAGAGCTTTTCCAAATCTTCGTACTGATAAGTGTAGCCACATTCCGAAGCCACATTCACAATCAGAATTTTCTTTCCCTTGTATTGTGCGAGGTCAATGGTGCCGCCATTCAGTCCCGCCACTTTAAAATCGTAAATGTTTTTGCTTGTTTGAAAAGCGGTCATCATCATTATCGCTGCAATCAAAAGTGTTTTCATTTCTATCGTTTGTAAAGAGTTAACAATACTACTCGATAATTTGTTTGGATAGCAAATTCCGTACAAACAGGGTTACTGTAATCAGAACCCTGCGTTCGCAAATGCGCAGGGTTCACTTCGTGTAACCCTGCTCGGACATGACGGCAACAGAATGAAATTAAGTTTGGATAGCAACTTCTAATTTTCAACTTTGCGCCGCCAATTAAAAACACCCGATGAAAACAACTGTAATGCGCGTGGAGCGGTTCAATGCTGCCCACCGCCTTTACCGCAAAGACTGGAGCGATGAACAAAACCGAAAGGTGTTTGGCTTGTGCGCCAATCCGAATTATCACGGGCACAATTACAAACTCACTGTTAAAGTGACCGGAGAAATCGATGCTGAAACGGGTTATGTAATTGACCTGGGTTGGCTGAGCAATCTGGTGAACAATGAAGTGCTCGAAAAATTTGACCATCAGAATCTGAATCTCGATACCAAAGAATTCAGCAACTTAAACCCGACTGCAGAAAATATTGCGGGTGTGATTTATGATTTGCTTCGACCGCATTTAGATAAAAAATTTGACCTGCAGATTTTGCTTGCCGAAACTGACAGAAACATAGTTCAATTTCCCGCTTAATGAAATCCATAAAAATTATTTCGTGCTTCTTAGTTGTATTTGTTTTTGCATCATGGAAAAATTACAGCTACAAAAAAGCGCCGACTTTCAGAGTTGCTTTTTACAACTGCGAAAATTTTTTCGATACCATTAACGACCTCGATGTAAAAGATGAAGAGTTCACACCCGATGGAAAAAATCACTGGACAAGCGAGCGTTACAAAACCAAGGTGGAACATTTAGCAAAAGTTATTTCGTCCATCGCGCCTGATTTTATTGGCGTAGCTGAAATTGAAAACAAAGGAGTGCTGAAAGATTTAGTAAGCAATGTACAGATGGCGCCGTTGGGTTACGAAATCGTTCACATCAACTCGCCTGATCTTCGTGGAATTGATGTTGCTTTTTTATATCAGAAAAAGAAATTGACTGTTACAGGTTATCACGCCATTCATGTTTCAACTGACGATACTGCTTTTCACACGCGGGATATTTTGCAGGTGGAGGGAGTTTTATCCAATAAAGATTCTGTTTGCTTTTTTATCAATCACTGGCCATCGCGACTGGGAGGTGCTGAACAATCAGAGCCTAAAAGAATTGCTGCGGCTTCTGCTTTACGAAGTGCGGTGAATCAATACACCATGAAACATCCGAACAGCAATGTGATTTGCATGGGCGATTTGAACGACAATCCGAATAACAAAAGTCTGGAAGCAATTCTGAAAGCCGATACAACTGTAGCAGTCAGCAACAACGATTTGTTTAACCCGATGCTGATTCTTTACAGCCGTTTGCACATCGGTTCGCTTTATTACAAAGGCAATCAGGATTTATTCGACCAGATAATTGTGTCGGACAGATTGGTTGACAAGAACGGAGGAAAAGAAAAATTAATTTCCAACACAACTATTTACAAACCCGACTGGCTTTTCAAAGTGAACAAATACAAGGAGAATGCACCGTGGCGCACCTTTGAAGGCGCTGATTATTCAGGCGGATACAGCGACCATTGTCCCGTCTTGATAAATATCAGATTGTAGCTTCGCGGCTGCGATTTACTTTTGCAAAAATGAATTTACTTTCACCCGCAATTAATAAATAATAAGAATGGCAGAACAAACCACTATCACGGAATTAGAAGAAGCAGTCATAAAATTCGCCGGCGACTCAGGCGATGGTATGCAACTCACCGGAACTCAGTTTACCACCAACTCAGCATTATTCGGAAATGATTTAGGAACCTTTCCTGATTTCCCTGCTGAGATTCGCGCGCCACAGGGAACAGTAGCTGGTGTTTCGGGTTTTCAATTGCACTTTGGCTCAAAAGAAATTTTTACTCCGGGAGATATTTGTGATGTGCTCGTTGTGATGAACAGCGCCGCTTTGAAATCCAATATTAAAAACATTAAGAAGGGAGGAATCATCATTGCGAACACCGCAGGTTTCGATGCAAAAAATCTGAAGCTCGCAAACATGACGAGCAATGCACTCGAAGATGATTCGCTCAGTAATTATCAGGTGATAAAAATGGATGTTACACGCATGACCCGTGAAGCCATCACCGATTTGCAATTGGGTATGAAGGAAAAAGACCGTTGCAAAAACATGTTCGTGCTCGGCTTCTTGTACTGGATGTTTAACCGCGAAATGGATAACACCATTAATTTCCTTAATGAAAAATTCGGAAAGAAACCGGATGTGCTGGAAGCAAATCTTCGCGTGTTAAAAGCCGGATATTCTTACTGTGATACCACAGAAACTTTTACCACAAGATATAAAGTAGAAAAAGCTGTGATGCCTGCAGGAACTTATCGCAGCATCATGGGCAATCAGGCAACTGCTCTTGGTTTGGTGGCAGCATCAAAAAAATCCGGCTTGCCTTTATTCTTAGGTTCGTATCCTATTACACCAGCTTCAGATATTTTGCATGACTTGGCGAAGTATAAAAGTTTTGGTGTAAAAACTTTTCAGGCGGAAGATGAAATTGCAGCAATCACATCAGCAATCGGTGCATCATTCGGCGGAAGT
>JAHEZG010000008.1 GCA_023251195.1 Chitinophagaceae bacterium
TACTCCTCCGGTTCCTGTTGCAGTAATTGAACCTGCATTTAATCCGCAGGTTGTATTTAAACCGGTAACAGAAAGACCAGGACCAATGATTGAAAAATTAGTAACTGATTCTATTCCGCTGCATGCCTGATTTACAAATGCATGTATGGTGTAATTTAAATTCGGAGTCAATCCCGAAAAATTTCCATTGGTATTACTTGCAATTTGCGTTGCACCATTGTATAAAACATATGTGATGGTTGAATTTGCCGGTGGCGCAGGACTTAACGAAGCAACCGCTGTGTGATTCACGCAATCAGTAATTACAGAAATTGTGTAAGTATTGCTTCCGCATCCATAACTATTAATATCAAACGATGAAACAAATCCATCGCCGCTCACATACAATAATTTCAATCCATCATTAATCACTAAATCATAAATCGATTTTGTTGTGAAACCTGTGATTGTAATATCCGGCGCTGCTGCATCATTGAAAGTTGTTCCATTAAACTGGTAAACTTTTACAGTTCCATTGATTGAACCAACAAAAACATTGTTGCACTCATCCACATCAATTCCACCTTCCATCATTACACTACCTGCAACAATTATCGGTGTACCTACAACCGCACCGGTAGTTTTATTAAATGCTTTTAAATTCAATCCGTCGTAATAAAATAAATACGAAGAATTTATCGCCAGCATATTCGCTGAGTTATCATTAAATGCTAAACCAACGCCAACCATGTAGGGGCGGTTGTTCGCTTCCGACAAAGGTGTGTATCCTGAAAGTGTATTCCATACAACTGAAGTTGAACCATAAGGAAAAGAGTTTTTATAAATTCTGTTATTTAAAAACGGAGTGCCCCCAAGCGAGGCATACAATGGATAGATATCAAAAGTATTCGGGTCGTAAACCATATCCACCACATCCTGACAACAACCTGTTGCAATGTTTGAAATATTTATTCCGGTGATGTTAGTTGATGGCGGTGCTAATATTCCAAGGTTCAGATTTCCACTTGTACCTCCTCCGGAAACTAAAATCTGCGGATTGCCATTGTTGCAACTCCAGAACATTTTCCAGTTTTCGTTTGCATTAACATTTGGTGTAGAAATATAATTATCGTAAAGACCCGCAGGATTCAATCGAATCACCTGGTAACCTGTTGCCGGATTAAATCCATGACCGAGATAAACATTGCCTGTACTTTTTTCAACCACCCAACCTCCGTAGTATGGACCAAAAGTCCATGCAGGAACAGCCAATGCTCCACTGAAAGTCCACTGCAAAACTCCGGCAGAATTAAATTTTGAAAGTTTGTAAACCGAACCATCACCTCCGCCTGTTACAAAAACATTTCCGGCATAATCAAAATCAACATCTTTTGCCTTTCCAAGATTTGCACCCGTGAGATTTGTAGTTGCAGAAATAAACGGATCAATTATTATGCTTCTGCTTTTATCGTAACCGGCAGATAATTCAAAACTGATTTCCTTTCCTTTTATTAAATAGCTCGAACTGATTTTTTCTGAAGAATTGTTTTCGTCAGCATAATAACTAACCGGAATTGATTCTGTAATTCCATTGATATCAGATTTGATGATGAGGTTTCCATTTTCATCAGAACGAATATTTTTTACATCGCCACCAAATTTCATTTTGATGATTGATAAATCTGTGTTTGGTTTTACCATCAGACTGTATTCAAATCCATTGGTTTTATTTTCATTGATTGTGTAAACCAGATCAACACCCGCATAAATTTCTTTGTAAGTAATTTTCTTGAACGCAAATGCTTTGTCAGGAAGAAAACCATATACCTGATAACCATCAGCTAAATTTTCTGCGGTGATTTTTACATCAGGGTTTTCGCTTAACCACTGCATGGTAATTACTCGCTCAGTAATTTCTCTTTCGTTTTCTACTTCCTCTTCTTCCTTTCCATCGCGCTCCATTTCTTCTCTTTCTTCTTCTGATGGTTGCTCAATTTTCCGTTGCAGATGAATCATACCCTTCTCGGTAAATAAAACCGGCATATCCAATCCTTCATATCCGAAAAGAATTTTTCCCATGTAACCATATCCTTTAAGTGTATCTCGATACTGACCAATGTTTGAAATAAATCTTGATTTGGTTTGATACAAATCAGCAATTCCATCTGCAGTTTTTGCAGTGGAAAAAACTTCTTTGGGTGAATTGAAATTTTGTAACGGCGGTTCCTGCCCAAATGTTTTTTCTTCAGTAATTAAATTAATACCGGAAACAAAAAGGAGAATAAAAATTCCTCTTTCAGAGGACTTTAAAATTTTATGACAAGCGCGTTTTGAAAATGAAATGAAAAGAGGGAGTAGAAGTTTAATCATACAATCATGATACCCTCTCCAAATAAATGGTTGCGTAAAAGTTGCCTTTGAAAAGCGAAAAAATATTCAGGAAAAGTTTTTCTCTCCTTGAAAAAATGTAAAACGACCGTTGCTAAAAATGATAAAACAATCCCATCTTCAATCCCAAGGAGAATGGATAGCAGTTCACAGAAATGTTTTGGGTGAGTGAATTAATTGAACCTCGATACGATGGTTCAATAAAAATTCCAAGATGATTAAATGCACGGTAACGAACACCAGCACTGACAAGGAAACTATAATTCATTTTCTTAATTCCATCCACATGATTGATGATGGTGGTTGGTGTATTATTCAGTTGCAATTTCGCGGTTGCCAGTAAAACAAAATTGGCTGCTACCCCGGTAAATCCATAAATGCTGAATCTGTTTTTTGTTAATTGATAATTAACCATTAACGGAATGCTGATAAATTTTACTGACTGCTTGCACTTGGTATTTAATTTCAAGCTATCGCCTTTCTGTATCGCAGTAACATTATCATTCGGAATTTCAATGTTGCCACATGAAGTCGTGTACAAATAATTCAGCTGATTCTTTACATTATAATCTGCATAAATGGTTGTTAAATCAGAGGTATAAGAAAGAGTGGAATAAGTGGCTCCGGTTGCAAATCCTAAATGTTTTGATAAATCATATTGAATTTTTATTCCGGCACTGAAAGAATAATTTACTTTTTCGTGATCGTAATATTCAAACACAGGTTCATTTCCACCTGAGCTGTTTGGTGTCAAATGATTTTTTGTAAAATCAGGAGAATAAAAAGCTGCAATTGAGAAATTATTTTTCGGTTCAATTGGAAGATTGTTTAGCGCTGTATCGCTGTTAGTTAAAACGATATTTTTATTTTCCTCTGCGATGACTGATTTTTTCGATATCGTGTCTTCTCCAATTATAGCAGGATAAATATTTCCATTTATGGCTGTTACACCTTGTGGATTATCTGTGGCAATGCTTTCACTCGAAAATGAATTATCTGAATTTATCACTTTTTTATTCGATGAAATATTTTCAGTTGATGAATTAATATTTTCTTCACCATTAATTATTTTCTGATTTGAATCAGCAATCATCTTTTTATTTTCAATTTTAACTGGTTCATTATTAATTTTCTTATGGTCTTGTTTTTTTACAGTGTAGTTTTTGTTTTCAGGTTTTACAATTGGAGAGGTTGAATTAGTATTTGATTTTTCAGAAGTTGTATTTTGTTTCTTATCAATATCTTTTAAAACAATTGGAGAAACAGAATTCTGATTGGGTTGATTATTCAAATCCTTTTTGCTTTCAAAAGATTTAATGTTGTTGTCATTTTTAATTGAAGGAATTTCTTTCTTCTCAATATTATTTACCAAACCTGAATTCTTTTTTGGAGAAACTACAAAATAGGTTGCAATAGAAATGAGCAATAAAATAATTCCAATAACAATTACTTTCCGTGCATTGAAACCACCTTTATTTTCAAGCGCCATTTTTTTATCGAGCGCAGCGTCCAGCAAATCCCACGCATTATCAGGCGGGTCCATTTTTAAATTATGGACTTCAGCAGGTGTTAAGAAATGTTTATCCTTATTTGCTTCCACTGTAGTTTAACTTTTGCGCTGATTTAATTTCTTCTTCTTTAATGGCATTCTGCAAAATTGTTTTTGCACGCGACAGATTTGATTTTGATGTTCCTTCCGAGATTCCCAATTGGGTTGCAATTTCATGGTGTTTTAATCCTTCAAACTCATACAAATTAAAAACTAATTTATATGCCGGTGGCAAATTATCTATTAGCTTCATAATCTTATTGGCTTCTGACTGGCCAACAAAATCATCAGAGTAATATTGATTTGATTTATTCTCCACTTCTGCTACATCATCAATGTTTACAATTTCCAACGATTTCTTCTTGAATTTTTTCAATGCCGTGTTCACCATTATCCTTCTCAACCAACCTTCGAGCGGACCTTCGTTTCTGAAATTTTTTATGTTGTCAAAAATCTTCATGAATCCTTCATGAAATGTATCTTCTGCTTCTTCCCTGCTGTTTGAGTAGCGATAACAAACGGCAAACAATTGAGATGAAAATAGTTTGTAAAGTTCATTCTGAGCAGCACGATTCTGTTCGACACACCCTTTAATAAGTGCTTCGTATTTTTCATTAAATGAACCGATTTGCTTCTCATCCATAGAGATAGATTCCAAACTTGGAAAATGGTTGCGTTGATTTTTTATTAAGGAGCTAAAGGTATTCGGTTGCCAATAATTTAAAAATAACTTCTCTCATGGAGAGCATTTTTAATTGTATTTGTCAAAAAGCTGATTAATTAGTTTAAAATCATTAATGAAGTTCGATAATTTAATGTTTGCTGCTACTTAGTATTGTGAAAAGATATTAGTAGAATATTTATTAATTAGCTACAGTTTCACTTTAAAAAAATTAAAATCCTGCTTAAAGCAGGATTTTTTTGCCTATATAATATCTAACTAAAAATCTAAAAAGGAATCAGGAATTGTACCAAAACATCTAAATAAGAGTTTTTAGCTTCGTCTTTTCGCAGTTATTTTCAACGCCGTTATTAATTTACTGTTGTCCGGCTGCATCATACTGATCTTCCGTTCAACCAATAAAAAACTTCGTTGATTTAATTTTTCAAATCCTGATAATTATCAAGTACAGTTCGGCTCATTGTCACCAATTGAGTGCGCAACAATTCTACATCAGCACAGGGTTGTTGGTCATCCTTAATAGCTTCAGTAGCATCCACTTTTGCCTGCTGAGTTGCAACAATAGCCGCATCCTACTTTCCTTTTAATGCGGTAAATTGTGCTATATATAATTACATGCTTCTTATGATCGCTAATACCGTTGTGTACAAAGCGGGCTGAGTACTCTTGTACTTTATCTTGGTAGTTGTTGTAGCCATTTTGTTTTTTTAAAAATGTGCTATTTAAAAATGACACCCTGAAGTTCCTAACCTTATATTTTAACTAATGCATCTTTTAGTCACTCTGCGCTTTCAATTCACATTTATCTGTGCCATATCACCCTCTCCATTGGAGAGGGAAGGGTGAGGATTCATGTTTTCAACAAAATCACATTTCTATCCCTGAAAAACCAATAGCTATCATGCTGAGTTTGTCGAAGCACACGACCGAAACAAACTTATTTGGTAATGCAATTCATTTTTCCATACTTGTTTTTTTATTTCTCCGGTCTTGTTTTTTGCTTCTTTACGGGTGTTATAAATTTCTCTTGAAGTGTTACACTTTTCTCCGGTTTAGTAAATTTATTTCTCCCGTACTGTTACATCATTCTATATGTATGCTAAAAATTTCCCCTCTCCTTTTTTTTAATTTCTCCACAAACCGAAACAATCTTCTCCGCCTTGGTTAACCAACTTCTCTGCTAACACAATTTCGTTCCACTGGTTAAAATTACAGGGTTGTCAACGCTCAAAATATTTTTCACTTTTAGATTTCAACTTTCCACTTTTTAAAAACTGTTGTCAGTCTTTACTGCCTCATTAAGCAGCAGCACAATTTCCCGTTCATTTATTTCATCCACTGAAAGAAATTTTTTATAAAAGATTCTTTTGTTCTTTCCGTGGTCGAGGTAATTGTTTTTGTCATTTAATAAATTGCCTTTACAAAATCCGAAGAGCACTCCTTTTTTTATTCCTCCACCTTTTATAGAAGCAGGCCAGATTAGACAAATCCGTTTCTTACCATAGTAATATGGAACATTGTTCGTCATTTTTTCTTCGCACGACTTTGGAATGTTTTGCAAAACTATTTGCCGCAATACATCCACTATCTCTGCTTCATTTTCCGGAAGTGATTCCCAGAACTCAACAATGGAATGAAATTTATTTTCTTTCTGGAAATTCATTTTATCATTTTAAATTTCGAAGATGGAACAAAGTTAAATCTATATTTATCGCCGATAATTCCTGTTGTTGTTTAATGAATAAAAAATTGTCAGAAGAAGAATTGATTGAATTGCTTCGAACAGGAGAGCAATCGTCGTTCACTTATTTGTATGATAATTACAGTGCTGCCATTTATGGAGTCGTGCTGAGAATAATAGAAGATGAAGAAGCGGCAGCAGATGTGTTACAGGAAACATTTATAAAAATCTGGAAAAATTTTTCGATGTATGATTCATCAAAGGGAAGATTGTTTACCTGGATGATAAATATTGCGCGCAACATGGCTATTGATAAAATGCGCTCGAAGTATTTTAAACAGGATTCAAAAAACCTTGACATTGAAGATTCCGTAGGTCTGGTACACGAGCATGTTCAAACTGTTTTTAACCCTGAACACATTGGATTGAAACAGATGGTGCAAAAAATGAAACCGGAATTCAGTGCAATATTGGAGTTGGTTTATTTCAATGGATTTACTCAGGCAGAAACAGCGAAAGAATTAGACATACCATTGGGAACAGTGAAAACAAGAATGAGAAACGCAATAATAGAATTAAGAGAATTCATAAAATAAAGTGGAAGCAAAAGAATACATAGAATCCGGAATGCTGGAATTGTATGCCTCTGGTGCACTCGACGATAACGAGCGCGCTGAAGCGGAACAGATGATGAAAAAATTTCCGGAAGTGGTGGCAGAGTTGAAAGCCATTCAGCTTTCGCTGGAAAAGTATGCGATGCTTCATGCTGTTACACCTCCTGCTTTTGTGAAGGAAAATTTACTGAAAGCGATTCAACCGGAGGCAAAAGAAAAAGTAATTGCGATTACAAGAAGCAACAATAAATTTTATCAATATGCAGTTGCAGCTTCATTTGTGTTGTTAATGCTCAGCAGTTTTGCCGCTTTTTATTTTGCAGGAAAATTCAATTCAACAAAAACTGAACTGGTATCGTTGCAAAATCAGTACGATACTTTAAAGAATAATATGGAAGTGGTTATTGCCAATCAATCGCACCTAAAGGAAGCGATGGATATGATTAACGGCATGAACACATTGAAAGTAAAACTGAGCGGAACAGAAAAACATCCGGGCATGCAGGTGCTGGTTTATTACGATATGGACAACAAGCACATTATGCTCGACCCGGGAAATCTTCCACAACTGCCCGACAGTTTGCAATATCAATTGTGGGCGTTGAAAGGAACCAATGTTATTGATGCCGGTGCATTCAGTCCGATTGCAGGAATATTAAATCTGAAAGCAGCTGCTGAAGCAGAATTATTTGCCATCACCATAGAAAAATTTGGTGGCAGCTCCACACCGCATGTTGACCAGATGGTGGCAATGGGAAAAATTTCTATTTGAGATCATTGAAAACTTTCTTTTCAAAATTATTTTCCTGAAAAAAATTTATTTACCGAATAAAAATATTTTCTATAACCAATTTTATTCGAAGTACAGAGAAGAACACTCCTGCACTTTTTCAATTTCATTTTTGCACCACTTCATCAAATATTTTTTTATCAACATCCACTCCACGAGAAACTGATTTTTGTCCACAGGATTTTTTTGTAATTATGGAAACGGCCAAGAATGTTTTCTATTCTTGTCGCCCCGCAAAATGAACGACCCAAACGACGAAGTAAGAATAGAACGACCAAGAGTAGTTGGTAAGCGAACAACAAAACTTGATTTATCAGTTTTAGAATATGGTCGCGTGCAACCGCAAGCTCGTGATTTGGAGGAAGCTGTGCTTGGAGCCATGATGCTTGAAAAAGATGCAGTGGCCCTGGTAATTGATATATTAAAACCGGAAAGCTTTTATGTTGAGGCCCATCAGTTTATTTACAAAGCAATTTTCAATTTATTCAACCGTTCACAACCGGTAGATATTTTAACGGTTACAGAAGAATTGCGCAAACAGGGTGATATTGAAAAAGTTGGCGGTGCTTTTTTTGTTGCTGAATTAACCAACCGAGTAGGTAGTGCAGCCAATGTTGAATATCACGCGCGTATTATCAGTCAGAAATTTATTCAGCGTGAATTAATTAAAATCAGTACCACTATAATCGGCGATGCATATGAAGACACCACCGATGTACTTGAACTTTTAGATAAAGCAGAGAAAAATATTTACGACATCACCGATAAAAACCTTCGTCGGAATTTTAGTCCAATTTCAGAACTGGTTACAAAAAACATTAAGTTAGTTCAAAGCCTTCGTGATAATAAACTTGATTTCAATGGAGTTCCATCGGGCTTTACAGAGTTGGATAGAATTACTGGCGGTTGGCAAAAAAGTGATTTAATAATTGTAGCTGCACGACCCGGTATGGGTAAAACCGCATTTGTACTTTCGCTTGCCCGCAATGCTGCTGTTGATTTTAAAAAGCCTGTTGCGTTCTTTTCACTGGAAATGAGTGATCTGCAACTGACCTCACGATTAATTTCGGCAGAAACACAAATCCCTTCTGAAAAATTGCGGAAAGGGAATCTGGAAGAATATGAATGGACACAACTGACTGCGAACATTGAAAAATTATCTGACGCACCGATTTTTATTGATGATACTCCTGCCATAAATATTTTTGAGTTGCGTGCAAAGTGCCGTCGTTTAAAAATGCAGCACGACATACAACTAATCGTAATTGATTATTTACAATTGATGAGTGGTGGCACCGGAGATAAATCATTTAACCGCGAACAGGAAATCAGTACCATTTCACGCTCGCTGAAAAGTATTGCAAAGGAATTGAGTGTCCCTGTTATTGCACTTTCGCAATTGAGTCGTGCGGTGGAAACCCGTGGCGGCAGCAAGAAACCTCAACTGAGTGATCTGCGCGAATCAGGAGCCATTGAGCAGGATGCTGATATGGTTATGTTTATTTGGCGGCCAGAATATTACAATATGACTCAGGATGAAGCCGGGCAGCAATACAATGGACTGGCCGAAATATTAGTTCAGAAACATCGGAACGGTGCATTGGGTAATGTGCAACTTAAATTCATTGATCGTTTTGCCAAATTCGAAGATTACAATGTTTCGCCATTCTCATCAGGAGTGGCACGCGAAGGTTTTGTGCAAAACGATGAAGGCTCAGTACAAATTATGAAATCGAAAAACTGGGATAATAAACCCGATGATGGTGCGCCGTTTTAGTTTTTATATTTATAGAAAAGATATTTAGCCATTTTGGTTTGTATTTTTTTATTACCCACGAAAAAACTCTTCAACAAACTCAAAGTGACAATCATTGGAGCTATATTCTGTACTGATTTATTTCGGCGCCAACCTCAACAATACTAATGCGATTGCGAGATATAAAACATTCGGAATCCACACTGCTACCACCGCAGGCAAATTTCCATTGATAGAAAAGGTGGAGGAGAATTGCAGAAATAAAATGTAAGAGAAACTAAGAGCAATACCGAGCCCGATGTGCATGCCGGTGCCGCCGCGGGTTTTGCGCGATGAGAGCGCTACTGCAATTAAAGTAAGAATGAGAATGGCAAATGGAAAAGCAGTGCGCCGGTATTTTTCTACTTCAAACGATGGAACATTTTGCGAACCCTTTAACCGTTCATCAGCTATTACATCATTGAGTTCTTTTGCATCGAGGGTGGTGGCTTCATCCACCTTGCGTGCAAAATCTTTCGGAGAAAAATTATACGATACCAATGTGTCTTTTCCATTATTGATACTTTCACTCATTCGCCCGTTTCGTCGTTCAGTATAGTTTATAATTTTCCATTTTTTTGCTGGAAAATTCCATGTTGCCCGATCAGCTTTCAGTTTATAAACCAAGTTGTCGCCGGTAAATTTTTCAACTGCAAATCGGTAGCCGGTGCTATCGCTGTAATTATAATTTTGCAAATACATGTACAAACCTTTTTCAATCTGCATGTGGATGTTTGATTTATCAACGCTCCACGATGTATTGATGTAAGTGTTTTCGAAACCCACGCGAGTTTTATTTGCCTGCGGCACTATCCAGTGATTTGCATAAATATTCAGCATCATAATTATGGAGGCAGCAATAAAAAACGGAACCAACATGCGGCGAAAAGTCATTCCGGCATTGAGGATGGCAATGATTTCGGAGTTGGCTGCCATGCGTGAGGTGAAAAAGATAACCGATACAAAAAGAAATAATGGCGTGAAGGTGACGGCGAAATATGGAATGAAGCTGAAATAGTAAGTAAAAACAATTTCGGTGAGTGGCACACGCCCGTCAATAAAATCATCCAGCTTTTCGGTGATATCGAATACAATTGAAATAACAATAAATAAAATCAACGCAAAGAAAAAAGTCGTCAGAAATTTTCTGATAATGTAACGATCAATGGTTGTAAATCCGGGAATATTTTTCACAATCTGTTTGATACTTGCTTAACCATTTTGTTTTTCCATTTCAGAAAAGTGCCATCAATAATCTGTTGTCGTGCTTCTTTCACCAACCAAAGATAAAAACTCAGGTTGTGTATGCTCGCAATTTGCAACGCAAGAATTTCCTGTGATATAAACAAGTGCCGCAAGTATGCTTTCGAATAAAAATTACTTACGCCGTTATCCAGTTGATCATCAATGAGTGAAAAATCTTTCTGCCATTTTTTATTTTTCATGTTCATGATTCCTTGCGAGGTGAACAGCATTCCGTTGCGGCCGTTTCGCGTTGGCATCACACAATCGAACATATCAATGCCCAACGCAATACATTCTAAAATATTTGCAGGAGTTCCAACACCCATTAAGTAGCGCGGTTTTTCTTTCGGCAGAAAACTGCAAACCCATTCGGTCATTTCATACATCACATCAGCAGGTTCGCCAACCGATAAACCGCCGATTGCATTTCCATCACAATTATAACTGCTCACTGTTTCGGCACTTTGTTTTCGCAAATCTTTATACACGCTTCCCTGCACAATTGGGAAAAGTGCTTGCTTGAAATCATAAAATGGTTCGGTGGTTTTCAAATGGTCAATGCATCGCTTCAACCAACGATGAGTTAACTCCATTGATTTTTTTGCTGGAATATATTCACAGGGATATTGCGTGCATTCATCAAACGCCATGATGATATCGCTGCCGAGTGTGCGTTGTATGTCCATCACATTTTCCGGAGTGAATAAATGTTTTGAACCATCGATGTGCGAATTAAAAAGCACGCCTTCTTCTTTCATCTTTCTGTTTCCTGATAAAGAAAAAACCTGGTAGCCACCACTGTCGGTCAGTATAGGTTTATCCCAACCAATAAATTTATGAAGTCCTCCTGCTTCGTGAATAACTTCTAAACCGGGGCGAAGAAACAAGTGATAAGTATTGCCAAGAATTATTTGGGCTTTAATATTTTTTTTCAATTCCTGTTGATGAACAGCTTTCACACTTCCAACAGTTCCAACAGGCATGAAGATGGGCGTTTCAATTTTTCCGTGCGCAGTTTTTAAAACTCCTGCTCTAGCGTTGGAATGTTTATCGGCAGTAACAACTTTAAATTTCATGTGGATAATGCGGCAGAAAATGAATGTAAGTCAAATCTAATTTGCGCGCCAAACCTAAATGAATTTACCAATAGAAATGGAAGGAAATAAAATTCATTGGCGAATAAATACTTTTCAAAAATAGACCGAAGCGAAATAAATGTTGTTGCTGAATGTGATTCTTTATGTGTTTTATGCTGCTGCGGCCATTCAGGTTTTTTATTATTTGTTTTTTTTCAGTCGTGTGGCGTGGTATAAAAACAAAACAGCTAAATCATTTCCGCTCACTCCGGTTTCAGTTATCATTTGCGCGAAAGATGAAGAGCACAACCTGCGCAATAATTTACAATCCATTTTAGAACAGGATTACCCTGACTTTGAAGTAATCGTGGTGAACGATAATTCATCGGATGAAAGCATGAATGTGCTGTTCGATTTTTCTTATAAGTATCCCCACCTTGTTTTCAGAAATCTGCATCAGGAATCACGAGTATTGATGGGGAAAAAATATGCGCTCACCATAGGATTGAAAGCAGCGAAGAATGACATAGTAGTTGTGACAGATGCTGATTGCGCTCCGGCATCGAAACACTGGTTGCGCGAAATGCGTTTGAAGTTTGAAGAGAACAAAGAAATTGTTTTGGGTTATGCGCCTTATAAAAAACTGCCCGGCTTTTTAAACAAGTGTATTCGTTACGAAACTTTTTGGGCGGCATTGCATTATCTCTCTTTCGCAATGGCAAAAACTCCATACATGGGCGTAGGACGGAACATGGCTTACAAACGAAAATTATTTTTCAATCAAAATGTATTTGTAAAAAATCCGGAACTGCTCAGTGGGGATGATGATTTATTCATCAATGAAATTGCCACTTCACGAAACACGAAAGTTCAGCTCACTCCCGAAAGTTTTATTATCAGCAATCCCAAAAAAACATGGGACGAATGGATTCATCAAAAAAAAAGACACATAAGCACCGGCATGCATTACAAGTTCAAACATCAGTTTTTATTAGGCATGCAAACGCTCACACTGGTCATTTTTTATTTATCGTTCATTCTTTTGTTAATCTACAGCAACAAACAAATTGAAATACTTGGTATTTTTGGAATCAGATACTTTCTAATGGCTTTAATTTTCATTCCAGCTATGCGTCGGCTGAAAGAACTTGATTTGTTTTTCTGGTTTCCGATAATGGATTTGCTTTTACCATTGTATTATTACATTATGACTCCTTCGCTTTTAAACCCCAACACCCGCACATGGAAGTAAAAGAAAATTTTCAGGAAGAAGAATCAGGACCAAAAAAACCAAGCGTTTTTTCAGCAACCGGTAATCCAAATTTTTCTATTCGTGCCAAAGAAGATTATGAGTTGGTGAAACTTGCCATAGAAATAAAAGATCAGGGAGCTTATGCGAAGCTGTTATCGCGCTATCGCGACAGCATTTATTTTATGGTATTGAAAATGGTGCACGATCCCGATGATGCTGATGATTTAACCATTGAAGCATTTGGAAAAGCATTCAGCAACTTAGAAAAATATAGTCCTGATTTTGCGTTCAGTACCTGGTTATATAAAATTGCATTGAACAATTCAATTGATTGGATTCGGAAAAGAAAATTAGAAACCCTATCGATTGATGAGCCTGTTGAAAGTGAAAGCGGCGATAATTATTCCATCGAAATTAAAAGTCATTCACTTGATCCGGAAGAAAAATACATTAAAGATCAACGGGCCCGTTTAATGCGTGAACTCATTGACAAGTTAAACCCTAAATACCGAATGCTGATTGAGATGCGGTTTTTCGATGAACTGTCGTATGAAGAAATTGCAGAAAAAACCAATTTGCCCCTGGGAACTGTGAAAGCACAATTATTCAGAGCCAAAGATTTATTGTACCAGGTGTTAGCTCCAAAAAAAGGAAGGTATTAGTCACTAGGCAGTTTACAGTAGGCAGTATGCATTTAATACCACTTAATTAAAAAAATATATTTTAATCTGTGATTATCTATTCTAAATTTTTATTCTTTAAATAAATCAGTGAACCTGTTGCGATATTTTTTTTAAAAAATAATCTTTGAAACTGTGGCTGACTCTTCGATTGAAATTATAAAAAAATATTTTCCGGAACTCACTTCGAAACAATTGTTGCAGTTCGAGCAACTGAAACCGCTTTATGCTGACTGGAATGAAAAGATAAATGTAATTTCAAGAAAAGATTTCGAACACTTTTATGAGCGACATGTTTTGCATTCATTGAGCTTAGCCAAATTAATTCAGTTCACACCTCAATCAGAAATACTTGACTTCGGAACCGGCGGTGGATTTCCGGGCATCCCGCTCGCTATTTTTTTTCCGGAAGTAAATTTTCATCTCGTTGATAGTATTGGAAAAAAAATTCAGGTAGTGAATGAAGTGTTTAAAAATTTGAATTTAGAAAATGTATTTGCTGAAAAAGCAAGAGTGGAAGAATTAAAAACAGAATATGATTTCATTACCTGCCGTGGTGTTGCCGAAATTCCACGACTGATTACTTGGACAAAAAATTTATTGAAAAAAGAAAATAACAATCCCTTGAAAAACGGATGGCTGTTATTAAAAGGCGGTGATTTAAAAGAAGAATTAAAATTTAATAATATTTTTTATCAGTTCAATTCAATATCAGATTTTTTTGAAGAAGAATATTTTAAAGAAAAGAAAATTGTGTACCTAAGAAAATAATTATCTCAGTAAAGTTACATTGCCCTTCATTGAACTGGAAACCGGCTGTGCTTCCTTTTCTCCCTGAATTTTATAAACCAAAGTCCATAAGTATATACCTACCGGCGCTGGTTCACCTTTGATGGTTCCATCCCATGGTTTATGAATATCATCAGTACTGTATATTAAATCTCCCCATCGGTTAAACACATCTAATTTCAATTCTTCAACAATGCATTTACTTGCATTTAATGGTCTGAATAAATCATTCATACCATCGCCATTGGGAGAAAATGCTGTAGGAACTACCACATTGCAGTCGCAAACTTTTGTTTCAATTAATATTGAATCTTTTGAATTGCAATTGTGATCAAAAGAAGTAACCACATATTTTCCGGGATCAGAAACCAGTATGGCAGTTGTTTTTTCACCTGTTGACCATTCAACATTATACACATCGCCAACATGAAGAATCACGGTATCACCTTCGCAAAAAGGAATTTGGCTGCTTGTAATAATAAATGGTGTTACACAAATGTCATCGTTCACAATTTTATAGGTAGTGGTCAATAAGGTTTGACCATCGCAATTTGCATCAAGTAATTGCCCGCCAACATCAGCACCTGTAATAGTAAAAGAGATGGTTTCATCCGCTTCTATTAATTCATCATCGTAAATAGTTAATGGCAATGAAAACGCAACAGAGTTACTTCCGCTGTATTCACCTTCCGGAATAATTAAAGAAGAATTCAAATTAAAATCAACTCCCGGTGTGGCTGTGCCACCGCTTATGGCAAAATTCAAAGTCATTCCACCTGCTGGAACTTTCCCTTTTACTCTGATCCTGGGGAGGTTATTGCCTACATGTTCAACACCAGAATAATTAGGCAGCATGAACTCAACCATTGGATGAAATACCAAGTTAACTCCATCCAAAAAATTTCCAACAGCAGGGTTATCAGTTGCTGAACTCATGGCTTCAAATGATATCTGATAAAAACCTGTGGCTCCTGAAAATACTAATGAACCGGTATATTCTTTCCATGCCTGGCCTGAAGTTGCAGTTTCTAAAACCTGAATTTTATTAACTCCGGCCAAATCATAAATACTGAATTCAGTTACATCAGTTCCTGCTCGACCCCGGTGATAAAAACTCCAGTCAATTTTTTCTCCCTGAACCAAGCAAATAATCTGGTACACTCTGGCATTTTCACTGCAATTAATTTCGTTGAATTGATTGCCCAATCCTATAGCTGCATCAATACCGCTGTAACCACTCGACCAGATTTCCATAGGATGTTGAAGGCCGGCATAAGCTCCATTGGTTGTGTACCAACCCGGAATAACAGGGTTCGGATCGTTTTGTCCGCCTAGAAATTGCACGGTTCCGATTGCCAATGAAGGGGACTCAAAACTTGGATTTACAATGGTGCGTGTTTGAGCGATGCATATATTGCCGCTGATTAAAACCATTATTAAAAACCCGATTTGTTTTCTCATTGATTTCTATAAATGAATTTTTCTGTTAAAAATTCCTGCGAAAGGTACATCAAAATTTTCAGTTCGTATAAGGTCAAAGTCATTGAAATAATTACCTGCCCAAATGATGCAACTTTTGAAAGACAATTTTATCTGCAACTCTAAGTTTTTTTCAGTTTAAATGACAATGAACTTTACTCTTACTTACTCATCTCCTTTCCTATTGAATTTTCATACAACTCTTTCCATTCGTCAATTTTTCCAAAATCATCTCCGTCAATATACAATGGGCCATCAGTTACTTCACCCAACATACTGAAATCAATTTCGTGTTTTGAAAGTGCGGCAATAAAATCATCCTGCAATTCTTCTTTAACACTAACCACAATTCTGCTTTGTGCTTCACCAAATAAGTAGGCATCTTTTCTGAAAAAATCATCAGTGGAGATATCAAATCCTAAATTACCTGCAATGGAAGATTCAAGCAGTGTTACAAATAAACCGCCATCACTGCAATCGTGCGCCGAGTTGATTAAATTTTTTCTGATTAATTCCTTTACTGCATGCTGCACTTTCACTTCTTCATCTAGATTAAAATGAGGAGCAGGTGAAAGTTTTACTCCGCAAATATTTGTTAAATATTCAGATGCGTTTATGTCGCTGTGCGATTCTCCAATGAGATATATGTAATCACCTTCGTTTTTGAAATTTAAAGCGGTGCGATATTTCATGTGGTCAATCAGGCCAAGCATTCCAATTGTTGGAGTTGGAAATACCGGCCCATCATCAGATGACTGATTGTAGAAACTCACATTTCCACCTGTAACCGGAGTGGAAAATGCTTTGCATGCATCGCCCATTCCTTTAATGGCATTTTCAAATTGCCAGTACACTTCAGGGTTGTATGGATTACCGAAATTGAGACAATTGGTAATGGCGCACGGTTCACCACCACTGCAAACAATGTTTCGAGCAGCTTCAGCAACAGCTATTGCAGCACCGTTGTATGGATCACAATAAACATAGCGTGCATTGCAATCAACTTTTAATACAAGTGCCGCATCAGAATTTTTAATGCGAACTACTGCAGCATCACTCGGTGCGTTGGTTGATGAATTATTTATTCCAACCATTGAGTCGTATTGTTCATACACCCATTTTTTGGACGCGATGTTTGGTAACTGAACCAATTGTTCGGCTACTGCTCTGATATCATTTGGTTCGGGAACGGAATTGATATTGAAATTTTTTGCAGAAGAAAAATATTCAGGTTCACGAGATTCTCGGGTGTAAACAGGAGCGCCGCCACCGAGCACCAACGATTCAGCAGGAACATCAGCCACTAATTCATCATACATAAAATATTGAAGTCTGTCGCCGTCGGTTACTTCACCAATGCACACACAATTCAAATCCCACTTATCAAATACTTTTTGAATTTTATCTTCCATTCCCTTTTTCACCACAAGCAACATGCGCTCTTGTGATTCACTCAACAGAATTTCAAATGGTTTCATGTTTTGTTGACGAAGCGGAACTTTGTCTAAATAAATTTTCATTCCTGAATTTCCCTTTGCACTCATCTCGGAAGTGGAACAGGTAATTCCTGCAGCACCCATGTCCTGCATTCCTATCAACGCGCCGGTATCAATTATTTCAAGTGATGCTTCCAATAATAATTTTTCCTGAAACGGATCGCCGACTTGCACGCTTGGTAATTTTTCAGCGCTGTCTTCAGTAATATCTGCTGATGCGAAAGTGGCTCCGTGAATTCCATCTTTTCCGGTTGCTGAACCTACAATGAAAACAGGATTGCCTGCGCCATAAGATGTTGCTGATACATTTTTTCCTACTTCAACTATCCCTGCACTGAATGCATTCACCAATGGATTGGTGGAATAACACTCATCAAAAAAAACTTCGCCGCCAACTGTTGGAACACCAAATGCATTTCCGTAATCACCAATGCCTTTCACCACACCACGCAATAAGTGTTTTGTTTTTTCATCTTTCAGATTTCCGAAGCGGAGAGAGTTTAATGCGGCAACCGGTCGTGCTCCCATCGTAAATATATCGCGGTGAATTCCACCAACACCTGTTGCAGCTCCCTGATAAGGTTCAATGGCTGATGGATGATTGTGTGATTCAATTTTAAATGCGCAGGCTAAACCATTTCCAATGTCAACGAGTCCGGCATTTTCTTCTCCGGCTTTGGCAAGCAATTTATCTCCTTCCCGTGGCAATGTTTTTAAAAGCCGGATTGAATTTTTATACGAGCAGTGTTCGCTCCACATGACTGAATAAATGCTTAACTCAGTAAAGTTTGGGGTGCGACCAAGTACTTCTTTTATCTTTTCAAATTCTTCAGGGAGCAATCCTAATTGCTTTGCGGTTTCTGCTGTAGGTGTAATTTCTTTTATTGCTGACATGCTTGAGTTTCGAGTTGCGAGTTTTTGGTTTCGTGTTTCTGGTTAATGCTGGGGGCGAAATTAGTTGAAATGAAAAGACAACCATTGATAAGGTGTCAACAAATTTCTATTGAAAACTGATTTGGAATTCCGAACCTTTCAAAAAATAAATTTTTACAATGAGTGAAAAAGTGAAGTGCATTATATCAGGCAATGAAAAATTAATGACTGAGTGTTACAAGGCGAGTGAGTTGCCTGATAATTTATTGAAGCTGATTCAAACAAAATTTCCGTCTATTCAACCAACTGATTACATCAGCATTGATGAGGTTCAACCTTTCAGACGGAAACTGCTGGAGAAAATTATTGAGGAAGAAATAAGTGAGATGAGCCGCATTGATGAAATTATTTCGAATACAGTGAAACAGGAAGAAAAAATTTCGCGCGACATAGATGAAGAGTTTGAAACTAAACTCAGTTTCGCTGATAAACTCTCTGATAGAATTGCATCTTTCGGTGGAAGCTGGCGCTTCATTATCATATTCGGTATCATTCTCTTTGTGTGGATTATTATAAATATGATGGTAGTAAAGCCCTTTGATCCTTTTCCGTTTATTTTAATGAACCTGATACTTTCCACAATTGCAGCGTTGCAAGCTCCTGTTATTATGATGAGTCAGAACCGGCAGGAAACAAAAGACCGCCTGCGCTCGCGACACGATTACATGGTGAACCTGAAAGCAGAAATAGAAATCAGTTCTTTGAACGAAAAGTTAGACCGACTGCTGAAGGAAAGATGGACCCGATTATTGGAAGTGCAGCAAATACAATTTGAACTGATGCAGGAAACATTGGATAAAATTGCGAAGAAGGAATTGAAAGATTGAATAACAGAGTTACCAAAAAAAAAAAATTATACTCTTGCTATATGATTTCAATTAACTTTATGCAATCAAATTAATATTTTGAGAGAGCATTCATTCAAAGAAAAGTTAGCAGCATACACGGTAATGAGCGCAGCATTTCTTGCTGCATGTCATGAGAATGCAGATGCACAGATTGTTTATCATGATATAATTCCTGATGATACATTGAATGCAACCTCAACATATAACGATATGTGGTATTATCTTGATTTAAACAATGATGCTGTTTATGATTTTAAGTTTAGATATTCAGGAAATGCTTTTTATGATGAAGTAGCTGCTTGGCCAGAGAATAATTTTTTATGGTCAGATAATCCAGTTAATTATGGATATCCAATTGATAACAACATTGGTTTTGACGCAAATGGACATGGATTAGCTTTTTTGACCTGCACAACTTTTTCCTCAAGTAACACATGGTGTACTCAAACTGGCCCATGGATGAACACTGCGGATAAATATTTACCTTTTGAAATTAATAATGCCGGAATTATAAATTATGGATGGTTAAGATTGGATGTGAATACACCTGAAGCGACAATGGTAGTAAAAGATTTTGCGATTAACATGACACCAAATGTTACAATAAATGCCGGTGATAAAGGTTGTTTAAGTATTCCATCAATTCCTGTTATTACAAGCGCAGGTGCTGATTCTTTAACAAGTTCTTCGGCGGTAAATTTTCAATGGTTTTATAATGGAAATATGATTTCAGGAGATACCGCTCAGATAATTTCGCAAATACAAAATGGAATTTATTCGGTTATTACTACCGATATCAATGGATGTTTTACTCAATCAAATATTTATCAATTCGGCAACTGTGATTCTATTGGTTTTTATATTTCAACTAACGACCCGTTAGTTGCATGTGACTCTCCATTTGTTCTATTAATTAATCCAGTTAATGTACCAATTGGGAATTATTATAATTGGTATAATAATTTTTATCAAAACGGTTATTATTTTAATTCTGTTCAAACGAATTTAACCTACTTGAATTCTTATATTCCACCTTTTATGCAATATTCCGACTCCTCTGATATTTACTCGATTACAATTAATCCTATTACTGGATGTTCAGATACTTCAAATCATATTCAATTTAGTTTTGCTATACCCAGTGTTCAAATTTCTCAGCATAGCGATTCTTTAATCTGTTTACCAAATGGACCATACACTTATTATTGGTATAAATTAAATGGTAGTAATTCTGTGTTGACAGATTCAACCAATGTTAATTTTTATCTGCCTGATACCTCTGGAAATTACTATGTAAAGATTTACGATTCCGCGGGATGTAATATGCCATCAAGTTCAATTCATTACAACGATTGTTATTTTATTGATCAGGTATTAACTTTTAATTATCCCTGTTATGGCGATACCGCAATTATTTCAGCACATGACTATCTCGGTTTCCATTATAACTGGTTCTTGAATAATAGTGGTGTTTACTATGGCTTTTCCCACACTTATAACGCAACAATTCCAGGCACATATAAAGTTATGATTATAGAACCAGGTTATTCTTGTTATGCGACTTCAAATAATATTGTTATTCCACCACCACCCCAACAACCGAATTTTTTGAATGCTACCTATTATGCCCTAGGATGTGATGTTGATTCGATTTCTTTGTTTGCGCTTCTTACAAATGGAATTCAATATGAATGGCACGATGCGAATGGAATAATTAATTCTGCAACTAACAGTCCTTTAATAATTACGACACCTGGGATTTATTGGGTAGTAATGTATGACTCAACATTAAATTGTACGATCACTTCAAACCAAGTGAACATTACAAGTCCTGCTCCATATCCAACCTCTATTGTTACTCAATGGGGATATCATTTACAATCTAATAACAACCAACAATATCAATGGTATTTAGATGGCAATCCAATTACAGGCGCAACAAATCAGAATTACACTCCAATAATTACGGGAAATTATTCTGTTGAAGGAACCAATCAATATGGATGCAGCACTATGTCTGATCTTGTTTATTTTGAATTGGTTTCTGTCAATCCTGTTGATGATGTTTCAGGAATTCAATTACTCATTGATCCGAAATTTCTGCAAGTCATTTTCTCTAACGAAAAATTTATTGGTTCGCAATTGCAACTATACAATTCAACCGGTCAGTTAGTAAATGAAATAATTGCTACTGAAAAAACAGAGAGCATAAATATTGAATCACTTGCAAAAGGAATTTATATTCTCAACATAAGAAACGGTAATGCAATTAAGAATTACAAGATTGCAATTTTGTAATTCAGTATTCTATCAATTTACATCTTTACAAATCTTTTCTTGCCAATCAGCAATCCATTCTTCGAATAAAAATTCAATTCATACACCCCCTGTGAAAGTGATTGAATTGCGAGGGACGAGGGCCGAGGGGAAAGGGTTTGCGATATAATTATTTTACCTTCAACATTTATCATTTCAATTCTGTCGAACGCAGTATTATTTGTTTGAATGTATAACACATCCGTTGCAGGATTAGGATAAACACGAATGCTGCTATTTACAATAGACCATTCACCATTCACAATACTCTGGTTCAGTGTATCAATAAAAGTATCAGAACATCCATTTGCTGCATATACTGTGAGTGTAACAACCGAAGGAGAATCGGGCAGCACGGTGATTGGATTTATTTGACCTGAAATATTTCCATTGCCAAAATTCCACATGTAAAAAGTGGCGGTGGTATTATTTGGTGTAAAGGAATAGGCATTGTTTCCCAATGAAGAATAGGTGAATGAAGCATCGGGCAACGGAAGAATGTTTGCGTTGAAATCATCGTTGTTATCTGGACATCCATAAATACTTGAAACAGTTACTGCATAATTTCCACTGCTTGTTATCGGAATACTTTGGGTGGTATCGCCGGTGCTCCATAAATAATTAAACATCCAGTTGTTTCCCTGATTGGCATATACAACTGCACCATCGCAAACAGTGATGTCGGAAAGATTTAAAGTGGTGCTAACAAATTCAGAATCGGGCAGTGCATTATCAATCCAATCGTTGCGGTCATGAATGTAATTTTTTAATGCTGTTACCTCGGCATCGTAATCAATAACTCCTAAGCCCGACCATACTAAAAAATTTCGCACCGCAGCATCGTGAATGTAATTGCTGATGGAATCAATGTAAGTGTAAAAGGAAGAATCGCTTAAAGTGGTTTCGCGCAGTGTGTGCCAGCGACAATACAAGTGACGCATGTAAACAGAATCTGCTCTGAACTTGCTCCACCAGAATGGATAAGGCCAACCGGGATGTGTGATTTCATGAACCCATCCGGCTTCGGTTCCACCTGCAAATGCGCGATCATAATCCCACGGTGGACCAATGTGCAATTTACCGCCTTGCGTAATTTTATTTTTATAGAGGTAAGTGCTTCGACCGTACGAATCGTAGTTGGCGCTGAATTCATTCACTATTAAAAAATCAACGAACGAACCTTCACCGGCAAATCTTCTCCATCCGTTTACCGGGTCCTGAAAACCCGTATTCCACAATGAGTTTTCAAAACTATCGACATACGATTTTATGTAATAGTGTTGCAACACCTGAATGCTGTCGGGCTTGGGATAAACATGTTTAAATTCCACAGGCAAATTGCAGGTGGAATAGTTTATCGGAAAGTAAGTTGAATTCCAAGCACCGGGGTCACCATTGATGTTCATTTCAATTATGTAGCCCCCAGTAATATTTACTCCTGAAGTATCAGCGTGAGTTAATTTAGAAATGTCAACTCTGTTTGAATCGCGTTTTACTTTTTCAGTAAGCGTATAAACTCCCTGATACTCCCCATTTACCAGCACTTCGCAAAACATGGTTCGTGGTGCATAGCGCCCCATTCGGCGACTCATTTCATAAGTAACTGCATTTTTCATTAGCGAGTAATCAAGGTATTCGGCTTTTAATATCCAATCATTTTCGCTTGGCATACCGAGCAATGGAGTATCAATATCGAGACCTGAGGTATCAGTTAAATCGAAATCATAATTTTTTTTAGGATAAGAAGGGCCTGTGTATCCCTGTAACTCAACCATCATGTTTCCGGTGAGGGAATAAGTGGTTTGATTAAAATAATTCCAGTTACCAGAACCATTGTCAATGATGTTGTATGAAGCAGGAATTTTATTTGCATCTGGAATTACAGCGCCTCCATTTGTATTGATGGAAAAGATAGGAAGATGTGTACTATCTAATGCTAAGCCCGGTGCCGGATTGTTGCTGAAAGTGATACTGAGAAAAGTTACTCGTCCGGTATCTACACCTGCCTGATCCTGAAATTGAAATATCCATTGACCATTCGGGTTTTGACCATTGTTTATCAAACCCATCATTCCCATTGGTTGATAAATTCCGGTAAAAGGTGCTGCACCATTTATTATGCTGGTAGCTGCATCCCATTTTAATGTGGTATTGGTAAAGTTTGCTCCTCCCCCACCTACATTATCAAAAAGTGAAATAGTAGTTCCATCAGGTGCTTTTAACCACGCTGCAATGTCTCCATCATAAGTATGTGTCATTGAGAAATTAACTTTCTCTAACCCGAAAGAATTATTAATGGCAGTTGGTAAACCACTAACTGTAATCGGAATGGAAATGACAGGGCCATTATCCGGAATAAATACGCTTACAACTTGCGAAAATGATTGTGCATTTGCAATGGTGGAACAACCAATTGCAAGCAGTAGAATGTAAATTTTTTTCAACGGAAAAATTATTTATGCGACGAATGTAACGGTTGCACAATAATAGCAAACAACAGTTACCAATATTTCCTATTTATAAAAAGAAGCTTTAAATGCTTATGGAAAATATTAAGTACATTTTTCAAACCACTTTATTCGCACAAGAGCTGCTGGCGAATGCTTCGGGTTTTGCCTTGAAGGCGAAACCCATTCCGAGAATATATCCCATTGCTTCTCGTAACGCAAGGTTCGATTCAAAATTCGGATTGGTATTTATATCGGCATGCACTTCCATATCCACATCGTACTTATCAAACAGGTTGCATAAATCATAAGCCACACGAACCGAACGCGAAACTTCTTCGAGCATTCTTTCTTTAATGGTGTACTTGATAGTTGTGCGGTCGTTATTGATGAACATAAAACCGCCGCGCTTTTCGCGCAGAAATACTATCACACTTGCAAACTCAGTTAATGCTCCACGCACCTGTGAATCAGTACCGATACAAACTTTTAATTTATTGCCCAATCCGGCTTCGTATATTATTGCCTGTTCAACAGCCTTAGCTATTGGCATTTTAATTTTATCGCCGTTAAATTTTCTCCACAGCATGGTTTTTTGCGTTTGTTAAAGTTATCTTCAAAACATTCAAACCACCAATTTTGATTTATCAACGAATCATTATCAATAGAATTTGGCAGTTTTGAATTGGTGGCTATATTTGCCGTCCGCAAAAAAATCAATCGCAAATGAAAGCAGGCATTCACCCCGAAAATTATCGTTTTGTTGTATTTAAAGATATGTCGAACAACGACATGTTCATGAGCCGTAGCTGTGTGCAAACAAAAGAAACCATTCAGTGGGAAGATGGCAAGGAATATCCTTTAATCAAGCTTGAAATCTCAAATACTTCGCATCCGTTTTTTACCGGTAAAATGAAGTTGATTGACACTGCAGGTCGTATTGATAAATTCAACAAGCGTTACGCGAAGAAATAATTAACAAACCAAAACCAAATTTGAAAAAGTCCTCCGATTATCCGGGGGACTTTTTTTATGTCGAATGCTGAGATTTACACTAACACGGGGTTCTTGTAAGAATTAAATAATTTATACTTTTCCCAATCGGTTCAATCCGGCTTTTGCCTTTTGATCAAGCGAATTTTTATAGTCAGTGTTTTTCATAGCCAAACACTTATGAAAATATTCCGCGGCTTTATCCTTTAATCCTTTGTCTTCATAAATTAATCCCAATTGAAGCGCTGCATTGGCAGCGAAGTAGTAGGGATATTTTTCACCTCGGGTAATTGTGGATTGATAAAACTGAATGGCTTTATCCATTTCTCCTTTCTCATGATAAATCCGCGCTGCTCGATAAGTAAATTCTATTTTATCCTTTATCGAAAGGAAATCGTCCGTTGATTTTCCTCCAAGTAAAGCAAGTGCTTTATCATAATATCCTCCATCCTGCTGCAGTCGAACTTTTAATAGAAATGGGTTTGGTACAATGCCTGATTCCGATTCAACCTGTGCTTGTTTATCAGAGTCTGTTAATTCGGCTCCTTTCAATTTACATAGGCTTAAATAGTATTTATATTTTGCATCATCATCTTTCAATAAATAATACCAACCCAATTTCTGGTAAGCATCTTTCAAATAATTTCTACCTTGAAATTCTTTAATGAATTTTTCCAATGGAATATTCGCATCTGCATCCAACCGGTCCATCTTGCACATACCCAGTAAATAATCAATGTAATAAAATTTCATGAAGCCAACTGATTTCGGAGAAACCTTAAAAGTTTCAATGGCAACATCGTTGAACCCATTTTTAACAGCCATGTGACCACGAACGAAATTGGCGAGTAAGTCTGTTTTATAATCAGGATATTCCGGGGCAGTTACAATTTGCCACGAAGTTTGCGGACTGTTTAAAATCAACATCTGCAAATTCGCCATGATGTAATTTGTTTCGCGCGTGAATAAATACGGAATTTTTTTTCCGTGTTCAAGAACTTCATTCAACTCTCCTATTCCCTGCGAAATGCTACCTGAAAATCCCAAGAATGAAGCGGCCCATTTATAACTATCAGGCACTGTACCGATTAATGAGTGAATTAACCCGAGACTTTTTTTATTGGCAACAAATCCCGGAAATTTTTCCTGATTCTCTTTCAATTGCTTGTAAGCTTTCTTGATTTCAAAAAATGCTGTGTAGTAATCTTCAAACTTTAAATGCACAAAAGCCCACTGCATGTTCACTTCTGCTTGCGTGTATAAATACCAAGGAGAATTTTTTTCACCGGAAGATAATTTTGCAAGTCGCTTGTCTTTATTCCCCTGCGTTTTTAATAATTCATTTGCATCTTCATTTATGGCAAGTGAAAAAAAATCAGCATAGTTTTCAATAAAATATGGAATAAGGTTATCAGGATTTTTTATTTTTTCTTCAGCTAAATATTTATTGGCTTCATCAAACTTCAAGCTCATCATGCTGTAATAAGCAAGCTGGCAGGTTTTATCAAATGAATATTTTGTTTCAGCAAAAACTGAAACTGAAAACAACACCATCATCGTAGTGATGAATAATTGTTTCGATGTAATCAGTTTTAAAATGTGTTTCATTTACCTTATAAAAAATCAGCCCTGCAAGAGGGCTGATTCGTTTATTATTAAGAGACTTAATTGTCAATTAGTTTCCAAGAACCTCGTCGACCAAAATTCGTCCGCAGTGTTCACACAAAATAATTTTTTTGTGCTGACGAATTTCCATCTGCTGCTGAGGTGGTATGGCATTAAAGCAACCGCCGCATGAACCACGCTGAACAGTAACGAGTCCCATTCCGTTTTTATAATTAGTACGGATTTTATGGTAAGCATGTAACAAACGGTCTTCAATTTTTGATTCAGCATCTTTTGATTTTTTCAATAATGCCTTTTCTTCGGCTTCAGTTTCCTCAACAATGTTGTCAAGGTCAGCCTTCTTCTGTTTCAATTCTTTTTCGCGTGCCTTAATGGTTTTTTCGCACTCGGCAATAGAAGTTTTTTTGAAATCAATTTGTGCATTGGCTTCACGAATTCGTTTATCGTCTAACTGAATTTCGAGTTTCTGCATTTCCATTTCCTTGCTCAATGCTTCAAACTCGCGATTGTTTTTCACATTGTTCTGTTGCTTCTGATATTTTTTTATCAGCGCTTCAGATTCCTTCTGAGCCACTTTTTTGTTGGCAATGGTTGTTTCAAGTTCCTTGATTTCGTCGTCGTACTTTGCAACACGGGTTTTCAGTCCTGTTACTTCATCTTCAAGGTCGCGTACTTCCATCGGAAGTTCACCTTTCAAAATGTGGATTTCATCAATTTTTGAATCAATTTTCTGCAATTTGTAAAGGTAACGGAGTCGTTCTTCTACCGAAATGTCAGAACCTTTAATCATTTCTTTTGCTTTCGACATCAATGAAAATATTTAATTGGATTTGAGTTGGTTTTTGAAAAAAGAGTGGCAAATGTAGGCAAATATTCGTTTAATAATTGCGCAAAAATTAAAGGGGTAAATTGCTCAGATTCATGGTGACCGATATCACATATTAATAGCTTGCCATCAGCATCAAAAAACTGGTGATATTTATAATCAGCAGTGATAAAAGCCTGAGCGCCACTGTTAATTGCATCGTTCAGCAAAAAACTTCCGGCACCACCGCAAACGGCAACCCTTGTAACTTTTTTATTCAAAAAATTAGTGTGCCGAATCATTGGGGTTTGCATTTTCAGTTTAATATGCTGTAAAAAATTAATTTCATCCAAAGCAACCGGCAGTTCACCAATCAAACCTGCACCAACATCTTGATAGATATTATCCATCGGAACAATATCATAAGCCACTTCTTCATATGGATGCGAATCAAAAAGCGCTTTAATAATTTGTTTTTCGTTCCACATCGGAAGAATAACTTCAACTCTTATTTCCTCTTCACGATGCCGGATTCCTTGATTGCCGACATGTGGATTGGTTCCTTCACCGGCATTAAATGTTCCAAAGCCTTCAGCATTAAAACTGCATTCAGAATAATTTCCGATGTGTCCGGCTCCCGCCAAGAACATGGAGTTTCGTACTGCTTCGGCATGTTCACCTGGAACGAATGTGAACAATTTTTTCAGCAGGTTTTTTTTCGGCGATAGGATTTTGGTGTTTATCAATCCCAATTTATCAGCAATAATTTTATTTACTCCGGCACGAACATTATCGAGGTTGGTGTGCGCAGCATATATGGCAATGTCATTTTTTATTGCTTTAATAATGGTACGCTCCACATAATTTTTTCCATTTATTTTTTTCAATCCGCTGAATACTATCGGATGGTGAGCGATTATCAGATTGCAATTGTTCGCGATTGCTTCATCCACAACTTCCTCGGTGCTATCCAAAGTCAGCAAGGCGGCTTTGATTTCCATTTCCGGATTTCCGGTTATCAATCCTGCATTATCATAACTCTCCTGCAATTGCAATGGCGCAAATTGCTCGAGCACTTTTATTATCTCGTTGAGTTTCATTGAGAATATTTTTGGGCGAAATTAGCAGCTGTTTAGATATGAAATCAAAACATGGTTTGAATTACTTTCGCCTTCCACTTTATGCGCAAAATTTTACTTCTTCCATTTTCATTATTATATGCCGTTGGAATTCATTTTCGAAATTTTCTTTTTAATAAAAAAATAAACCGAAGCATCGAATTTGACCTTCCCGTAATTGGTGTAGGAAATTTAGCGGTTGGTGGTCAGGGAAAAACTCCAATGGTAGAATACCTGCTTGAACTGACAACAGATTTTTTTAGAGCTGGTGTTTTAAGTCGAGGATATAAACGGAAAACGAAAGGATTTAAAATGGTTGAGTTGAATTCAACTGCAAACGAATGTGGCGATGAACCGTTGCAGCTGAAAATAAAATTTCCGGAGGCAATGGTTAGTGTTTGTGAAGACCGCGCAACCGGAAT
>JAHEZG010000207.1 GCA_023251195.1 Chitinophagaceae bacterium
AAGTGTTGAGTGTGATAGTGATGAGTTGACCTTTTGAAATTTTTGTTCCAGCAGGAAGCGATTGATTTTTCACTACTCCCACTCCTTCTACTTTCACTGCGAGTCCGCTGCTTTCCAATAAATAAATTGCATCGCGCAATCCCATTCCTTTTACATCAGGAACAATTCCTGCACGCACAGTTTGATTGGTGGAAGACAGTTCAACCAATTTGTCATTGGTAATTTGTTGCAACCATGTTCCATCTTCATTATTGATAAATGGAATATCGAGTTTGTTGAAAAGGAATTTTAAATCAGAACTGAATCCGGTTTTAACAATTGGAAAAGTTGCGTTGTATTGAGTGGTATCGTTTTCAACTGACGGATGAATATCCAGATTGGTTGAAAAAATATTATCGGCAATTTCTTTGAACACAGGACCAGCTACTGCGGAACCATAGTACACTCCGTTTGAAGGCGCATTGACAATAACACAAATCGAATAAATTGGATTTTCCGCAGGAAAATATCCGTAGAAAGATGACTGATACACTTTTGTTGCATAACCTCCGCCATCATTGGTGATTTGTGCTGTTCCTGTTTTTCCGGCACAGCTGTAATACGGGTTCTTCAGATTCTGTGCAGTTCCTTCCCTCACCACATCCTTTAATAATTTCTGCAATGAAGTAAGTGTAACATCGCTGCATATTTTTTTATTGATGACATACGGTTCATATTCTTTCACCGGCTGACCATACTCCTGAATGGATTGAACGATGTATGGTTTCATCATCACACCATTGTTCGCCACCGCATTATAAAAAGTGAGCAACCGAATCGGAGTAATGTTCAACTCATAACCTACAGCCATCCACGGAAGCGAAACACTTTTGTTCCATAATTTATCTTTGATGTTTTTAATGTAGGGTACGCGCTCTCCCGGAATTTCAATTCCAACAGCTTGATCCAATTGCAAATCGCGCAGGTGTTTTAAATATTTATCGGGCTCTTTAAAATAATTCTGATAAATCAATTTCGATACACCAACATTTGAACTGATGGCAAAACATTTCTCAATGGTCACTCTTGATTCGCCGTGATCTTCAGCATCCTTCATAATTTGCTGACCATAAATTTTTCGCCCATGTTCAGTATCAACTGTATCCGATAATTTTATGTATCCATCTTCCAGTAAGGCGAGCATTGAAGCCAGTTTGAAAGTTGAACCGGGTTCATGTGCTTCGCCAATGGCATAATTATAAAGTTCTTTATAGGAAGAATCTTTGTCGCGGCCAAGGTTGGCAATGGCTTTTATGGCTCCTGTTTTTACATCCATCACAATCACACAACCGTGATGGGCATTGTTTTTCAATAGAGTTTTCAGTAACGCATTTTCAGCAACATCCTGTATGGATACATCAATGGTGGTAATGATATCCTTCCCGTTTTGCGGATCAAATTCATAATCATCATTTACCGGCATCCAAACACCGCCTGAAATTTTCTGCTTTAACCTTTTCCCTTGAATACCTGTTAATGTGCTATCAAAATAGGCTTCGAGCCCAACCGGCTTTGTTCCGTTGTCTCTTACATAACCAATGGTTCTGTTGGCTAAAACTTTAAATGGATAAGCGCGCTTATTGTTTTGAGTTACAATTAATCCTCCTTTGTACTGCCCATCTCGAAATATGGGAAATGTTTTAATTGTTTGTAATTGAGTATAAGAAATTTCCCGTTTCAGTAAATGATAACGCTCATTGTTTTTTCGTGCATTGGTCAATTCAAAGCGATAATCGTTAGTCGATTTGTCGTTGAACAATTTGAAAAGTGCATCAGCAAGTTTGCCAATGTTGTTATTAAAATATTCATTTTCCAATCCTTCAGCGCGGGCATCAAACCGAATTTCGAAACTTGGCAGCGAAGTGGCAAGCAAACGATTATCGCTTGAATATATATTTCCACGGTCAGCCGGGATTGCAAAATATTTTGTCGTTAAACTGTCAGCCATTGCGCGCCAATAATTTCCTTCCACATTTTGAATCTGAAAAATTTTCCAGAGAATGGCGATGGCAAAAACCACCATTGCAATAAATGCAATTGCAATTCTCCAATAGATGTCGCGCTTAATTCCCATTACCTGTTTCTACTATTTTTTTGGGTGGAACTCGTAATTCTTCTAAACCAGTCGTTGTAACCATTTTTCCTACCTCTGACATTTTGCTTGAAAATTCCAGCTCACTTTTAGTGGTCGTGTATTCCCATTTCAATTCTTTCATTTGCTTTTCAATGGTATTTGACTCGCGCACTAATTTTTCTACCCTGTGCGAATTCCAGATGTAGATAATTCCAAGAAAGGCGATGAAAAGAACAAATGGAAGATTCCGGATAGCAGTTTCATAACTCACCCACTGACTTACATCCAGTAAATCCATGAGATTCGATTTTTTCTTCCTGTTCTTTTTATCTTCCTGAACAGGTTCTGTGTTTCCATTAATTTCTTCTTCCTTTTCTCTTTTCAATGCATTAATTTTTTATTGCTATTCTCAATTTTGCGCTTCTTGCTCTTGGGTTTTCCTTTATTTCTTCTTCAGTTGCCGTGATTGGTTTTTTATTTACCAGCGTAAATATTTTTTCGCTGTGTCCGAATAAATCTTTCACTTCTTCACCCAAAGCATTTCCTGATTTGAAAAAATTCTTAACCATGCGGTCTTCGAGTGAGTGATAGGTTAGCACTGCCATTCTTCCGCCTTTGTTCAATACTTCACTGCTTTGTTTCATCAGTTCTTCCAGTGAATTCATTTCCTGATTCACTTCCATGCGCAATGCCTGAAAAACCTGAGCGAGGTATCGTGGACGATGCCCACGGATGCACGAATCAATTCTTGAAATAAAATCTGTAGTAGTGGTGAAAGGAGAAATCAATCTTTCATTCACTATTAATCCAGCTAGTGTTTTTGAATTTCTCAATTCGCCATAACTGCTGAAAATGCTTTGCAATTGCTGAACAGAATAGGCATTCAGAATATCAGCAGCAGTTGTTTCAAGCGAGGAATCCATTCTCATATCGAGATTGGCTTCGTATCGAATGGAAAAACCCCTTTCGGGTGTATCAATCTGGTAAGAAGAAATTCCAAGGTCGGCTAATATTCCATTATATCCATTTACGCTATCGGCATCATATACTTTCAGAAAACGCCGAAGGTGACGGAAGTTTTGTGGAACAAAAGTCAAACGCTCATCATCCACAATATTTTTTGCGGCATCTTTATCCTGGTCAAATGCGAATAATTTTCCTTCAGTATTTAATTGTTCCAAAATGGCGCGACTGTGACCACCTCCACCGAAGGTGACATCAACATATTTTCCGGAAGGATTAATCGCTAAAGCGTCCATGCATTCTTTGAGCATTACCGGTTTATGAAAGATTGATGTTGCCATTTACTTTTCCCATTACCTGTTCTGAAAGTTTCACGAAGTCACGAGGTTCTTCATCCATCTGCTGGTGATAATTTTTCTTGCTCCAAACTTCAATGCGATTGTTGTAGGCAAAAAGCACCACATCTTTTTCAATGCCTGCATATTCCAATAATGGTTTCGGAATAAGTATTCGGTTATTCGCATCAAGAGATATTTCTGTGGCTCCGCGAAAAAAGTAACGCGCGAAATCACGATTGTCTTTCACATACAAATTCAACTTGTTGATTTCATGCGAAATAATTTTCCAATCATTAATCGGATACAGCACCAAACATTTTTCAACACCACGATTGATGACCAGTTTATCATGAGAGTCGGCAGGCAACTGGCGCTTAAGAGCAGAGGGAACCATTACCCGTCCCTTTGCATCAAGGTTGATTTCGAATTCGCCGATTAGTTGTGTCTGACTCATTATTTATTGGTGGCGGAACAAATGTAAACACATTTTCCACTTTTCTCCCTTTTTAGCCACGATTAGCTACTAACGAATAAAATACACGATATATTGTATGTGAATATCAACCATTTATGTTTTTAACATTGAGCTTGTTAATTGAGATTTTTAGTTAATACTTTATGAAAACGGGAGACTGTTACACCTTCATCAACTTGATTTCATTTGAAAAACAAAATTGTGAGAAATGAGTTGGTGATTTATAAAAACGAAATGGAGAATTGTGGGAGCACAAAAAAGCCCCCGAAAAATCAGAGGGCTTTGCAAAAATTATTTTAAAAATAAAATTTCAATCGTGCATAATCGCTGCAACTCCGGGCAATTCCTTTCCTTCAAAATATTCTAACAACGCGCCGCCCCCTGTTGATACATAACTGACTTTATCAGCGAAACCAAATTGATTGACTGCGGCAACACTATCGCCGCCACCGACTAATGAATACGCTCCTTGCTGAGTTGCATTCGCAACTGCTTCTGCAATTTTTACAGTTCCATTTCTGAAATTGCTCATTTCAAAAACACCCATTGGTCCGTTCCATAAAATGGTTTTTGAATTCATAATTGTTTGTGTGAATTCTTCAACTGCTTTTGGTCCAATGTCGAGTCCCATAAAACCGGTTTCGATATTTTTGCTTTCGGCTGTTCTTCTGTTTCCTTCATTTCCGAAAACATCAGAAGTCATAGAATCAGCAGGCAATAAAAATTTTACATTTTTCTGTTTTGCCTTTTCTAAAAGATTAATTGCATTTTCAATTCTATCGTCTTCGCACAGCGAGTTTCCGATATTTCCTCCCATTGCTTTGAAGAAGGTATATGACATTCCACCACCAACAATAATGTTATCGGCTATATCAACTAACTTCTCAAGAATTAAAATTTTATCGGAAACTTTTGCGCCACCAATTATTGCAGTGAACGGATGCTGTGTGTTCTTCATTACTTTATCGGCGCTTGCAATTTCACTCGCCATCAGGTAGCCGAACATTTTATTTTCTTTCGAAAAATATTTTGCAATGATGGTGGTTGAAGCGTGAGCGCGATGCGCAGTACCGAATGCATCATTCACATACACATCTGCAAGCGATGCTAATTCTTTCGCAAAATTTTCATCCCCCTTTTCTTCTTCGGGATGAAAACGAAGATTTTCTAACAACAAAACTTCTCCTGATTTCAGATTTGCTGCTGCTTGTTTTACTTCTTCACCAATGCAATCGTTTACAAATTTTATTTCTCTTCCTAATATCTTAGAAGTATGCGCAACAATATGCTTCAACGAATATTTCTCTTCGGGTCCGGTTTTCGGTCTGCCGAGATGCGACATTAAAATAACAGAGCCACCATCGTTCAAAATTTTATTGATGGTTTTCAATGCAGCTTTTATTCGAGTATCGTCTGTGATTTCAAAAGTTTTTTTATCCAATGGAACATTGAAGTCAACGCGGATGATTGCTTTCTTTCCTGAAAAATTGAAACTGTCGATTGTAGTCATTGTATTGGAATATAAAATTGATGAAAGAAAAATGCCCCTGAAAAATCAGAGGCATTTTAAATTTTATTCTGAAAAATTATTTCTTAATCAGTTCTGCAAAATATTTCACAGTGCGAACCAATTGAGATACATAACTCATTTCGTTATCGTACCACGAAACAGTTTTTACCATTTGCTGATCGCCAACAGTTAACACTCTTGTTTGTGTTCCATCGAACCATGAACCGAATGAAATTCCGATTACATCGCTGCTTACAATTTCATCTTCAGTGTAACCGAATGATTCGTTTGATGCGGCTTTCATTGCTGCATTAATTTCTTCAACAGAAGTTTTCTTTCCTAATACAGTTGTCAATTCAGTTAATGAACCGGTGAGTGTTGGAACACGCTGAGCAGTTCCATCTAATTTTCCTTTCAATGCAGGAAGAACCAATCCGATTGCTTTTGCAGCGCCTGTACTGTTCGGAACAATATTTTGTGCAGCAGCACGGGCACGACGCAAATCACCTTTCGGATGAGGTGAGTCTTGCGTGTTCTGGTCATTTGTATATGCATGAACTGTTGTCATCAACCCAGCAATGATTCCGAATTTTTCTTCAAGCACTTGTGCCATTGGCGCTAAACAATTGGTTGTGCACGATGCACATGAAACAACAGTTTCAGTTCCATCTAAAATTTTGTGATTGACATTGAACACGATTGTTTTCAAATCACCGGTTGCCGGTGCTGAAATCACAACTCTTTTTGCTCCTGCTGCAATATGCCCTTCTGCCTTTTCTTTATCAGCGAAAAATCCGGTGCATTCCAAAACCACATCCACATCATGATTTTTCCATGGAATTGCTGATGGACTTTTTTCAGCATAAATTTTTATTTCATTTCCTTCCACTATTATACTGTTGTCAGTTGAAGTTACATTTTTATTAAACCGACCTTGAGCTGAATCATACTTTAAAAGATGCGCCAACATTTTAGGATTCGTTAAATCGTTAATGGCTACAATATCAATTCCTTTCATATCGTAAATCTGGCGGTAAACCAGGCGACCGATACGACCAAATCCGTTAATGGCTACTTTAATGTTTGACATGTATTGAGTTTGAATTTTAGTTTGAAAATTTTTTTGAGAGCGCAAATTTATTCATTCACTTTTCGGGACAAAGGATTAAAGTCATATTTTTTCAAAGCCCGCTCTTGGATAGGTAGCTTTAGTGTATATATTTGCGCCCCGCCAATGAAAACATGGAGCGTTGGTCAAGGGGTTAAGACGCTTCCCTTTCACGGAAGAATCACGGGTTCGATTCCCGTACGCTCTACAGAAAAGACAATCCAAATGGGTTGTCTTTTTTAATATATCAATACTATTTTCAATTATTTTAGAATTTTGAAGTATAAATTCATTTTTCTTTCATATTCTAATAAATCAATACCTCCACTTTCCCCTTCTTATCAATACTTCCGCGAAACATTCCTTCTGTATTAAAAGGCATTTCAATGTTTCCTTTTTTATCAATGCAGATGCAACCACCTCTTCCGCCTATCTCAACTAATTTTTCAATGATTACTTTTTTCGATGCCTGCTTCAGACTCTTGTGCTTGTATTCCATCAACGAAGAAATATCGTGTGCAACGACGAGGCGAATAAAATC
>JAHEZG010000208.1 GCA_023251195.1 Chitinophagaceae bacterium
TCCTTTTCGTTTATAAAACGGTGCGTTGTACGAAAGTTTTTCTTCCACATCAGGAATGCAACGAAAAATAATTTTTCGCAATTCCTCCACAATTTTTAATTCATGTTCAGGCATTGATTCCAGGCATTCTTCTATTGAAGAAAATTTTATGGGTTGAAAAACTATTTTCCTTTTTGCCATTTTATAAAAGTAAAAAGTAGTTGCAGAAAAATTTATTCATCTGGTTAATGAATTTTTTATTTTAATATTTATCAAAGCAACTTTTTTATTCTGAATTCAGTCTTATGTCTCGAAAATGAAATTACTAAATTCCTTTTTTATTATTCTCATCTTGTTTTTATTCGAAAATTGTTCGAAACCGAAAAACAGTATTGAACCCATTCAAACCGCCGCAACAAAAATCCTGATTCATAAAGGAGGCGGAGGAAAACCGTTTGGTATTTATCAACCCAACACTTTGGATGCCTGCAAGGAAGGATTAAAATATGCTGATGGAATTGAAATTGATATTCAGAAAAGCCGAGATGGTACTGCTTGGTTATTTCATGATGAATATTTTTCAGACTGCAGTACTGATAAAAAAATAAGATTGCCTGCATGTACTGATGATGAATTAAAAAATCATGCTGCGTGTGTTGGAGGAGATTTCAAAATGACTAAGCTCGAAGAAGTTTTTGATTACTATCAGTCAATTCTTTCAGATAAAATTATTCATCTCGATATTAAGCCCTGGCTTCCGACTATTTATTCTGATGGACTTGGTTATTTAAATAGTCTGGCTGATGAAATCATCCGGCTCAGCGATAATTATAATATGACTGAACATTTAATTATTGAATGCGAAGATGCAATGTTGCTGAATCGTTTCAGAAAACACTCTGATAAATTTCAATTGTATCTCGACAGCTTCGGCGATTTTAATACAGGAATGAAAAAAGCAATGAAAGAAAATTATTCCGGCGTATCATGCAAAGTGAATGATGATAATTTAACAAAAGAGATGATTGACAAAATGCATCGCAATGGTTTAAAAGTTGATGTGTGGACGATTGATGATGGTGCCGACATCAACCAATATATTTCATGGAAAGCTGATTTTATTCTGACTGATAATATTCGGTTTGTGCAATAGAATTTATTTCACTTTACCAATCACAATTTCTCCATCCACTTCAAAATATAATCAGCCACTTCTTCCCAATTCGACTGACCGCAGATGTAATGAGTTCTGCTTGAAAATTCTTTAAATTCTTTTTTGCTTCCGGCATCTTTATATGCATCAAAGTTTTTTTTATTTAAAGAAGATGGAATGATTTGGTCTTTTTCTCCGGCAATAAATAACAATGGATGATGTGGTTTTTTAAAATCAATAAATCCATCGCTACCGGTTGATGTGCGTGGAATATTTCTGCTTTCGGGAACAACAAAGTCGTTGAATTCTTTTTCGGTTTGTTCAGTCGTCATCAAATTACAAAATGCATATTGAAACCAATTTACACTTGGTAAGCAAACTGTATTTCCTTTAAATGGATTTATGGTTGGAAGATTTGCTTTTAAAAAACTCCATTGAAAACTGAATATTCCTTTTGGTGGCGCGCTGTCAATGCACGCACCGGCAATTCCTTTATTCAATGCAATTAATTTCTGAACAGCCAATCCACCCATTGAATGCCCAATGAGAATTGGTTTTTCAGGAAGTGAATCAATTAATGCACTCAAACTTTCAATCACCTGATTGAAAGTGAGTGTACCGAGTTTCGGATTTATATTTTTTCTCAACTCGCTCGGTTCACCATCATGAAATGGATATGCAGGAGTGTAACAGTTGAATCCATTTGCTTCAAAATATTTTTTCCAGTTGTTCCAACTTTTCGGATTCATGAACAAGCCATGAATGAAGACGATTGTTTTTGATTGCATGATACGAAGGTAATACAAGGGACGAGTGAAAGAGGAATACAAATTCTATAAAATAAAAAAGCCCTCCGAAAAATCGGAAGGCTTTCACAATTTTATTTCTAAAAAATTATTTTACAAATCGTTTTGTCAAAACGGTGTCACCGCATTTTACAGTCACAAAATAATTTCCACTTTGCAATTCACTTAAATCAAATTTGAAAGTATTGATACCTGATACAGTATTTGTGTTCAATGATTTCACCTCCTGACCAAGCATGTTTGTGATTTTGATTTCGCAATCGCTGTTTGAAATTGCGTTCACAACCACAGAAGCAAGATTACCTGCAGGATTCGGGAAAATACTGAGTGAAGAAGTTGCATTTATTTCTTTCACATTTGATAATGTACCTTGTTGAATAACCTGAATGGTAAAATTCTGTGCCTCCATTTTAAACACAACATTGCCTGATGAATCAAAACCAAGGTTGTGGCAATATGAACAAATTGGAAACACTGTACCGAGAATATTAATGGTTGCGCAAACATTGTAAATCGCATTTCCGACAGTGTAAGTATGCGATACAAAAAGTCCGGTTGCAGTTGCTCCATCACCAAAATCCCATGTGGTGTTGTAACCGGCAAATGCCGCAGAGTCCACCTCAAGGTAAAAAGTATTGTTATTAGAATCGTAAGTTGTGGCGAATGAAATCGGGCATGGTGGAGGGAGTGTATCACAAGCACTTGCATTCCAGGTAGCACCTGCTGAATTTACCCACATAAATGTATCAACCATATTTCCCTGACAGTTGTAAAAATACAATTCAACATTGCCGCTTCCGGAGGTAATGTTGAACATGTAGCCTCCATTGGCATCGCAGGTATCAACCAGTGTGGTTGATGTAAGTGAATCAATGTAATAAACCGGAACTCCAAGTCCGTTTGTATTGCTGAGCATTCCGCCCACATTGAAATTAAATGTTTGTGCAAATGAATTTGACACAAGCAAAAATGAGAGGACAATTAGTGTAAAGATTTTTTGTTTCATTGTTTTTTGTTTTTGATTTTTTAGGAATTTTTTTCGTTCAATAATATAACACGATAATTGTTGGGTGAATGGTTGGGTAGGAGTTGAAAATTATTTGCAAATATGAAACAACTTCCTGTTAAAGTTATGGGATGAAGAAAAAAGAATATGATTCTGTTAAGTAATATAAAAATCAGATTTCATACTGTATTTATTTCCTGAAAATTTTCTTGCGAAAAAATATATTTGACCTTTCTCATTTCCTTCTTCTAAAAAAATTTGTACATGAAAATAATTTACAATACACTCACAATTATTTTATTTTCAATAAATGCTTTTGCACAAACATGGAGTACAAAACTCTCCATGAACAATGTTCGCACACAGCACATTTGTCTTTCTCTTCCGAATGGAAAAATATTAGTTGCGGGAGGTTGGGATGGAACAACTAATTTAAAAACAGCAGAAGTGTATGACACCACCGATGACTCATGGAATGCCACAACAAATAATATGGGTGGCGAACACACAACTGCTGCTGCCATTGTACTTGCCAATGGAAAAGCACTTGTGATTGGCGGTTATACTGGAACAATAAATACTACAAACTGCGATCTTTATAATCCTGTGACAGACATGTGGTCGGCAGCAGCATCTATGACTTATGCGCGCTCGTATCACACAGCTACCTTATTGAACAACGGAAAAGTTTTAGTGGTTGGTGGCTTTAACGGGGCCGATAATCTTGCATCGTGCGAACTATACGACCCAGTAACAGATTCGTGGGATACTACAGGTTTATTTACAACCGCACGCTCGTATCATACCGCAACTTTATTGAGTGACGGAAAAGTTTTAGTTGCCGGTGGTTACAATCCTAATTTCGGTTATCAGTTAAGCTCGTGCGAAATTTATGACCCGCAAACAAACAGTTGGACTGCTGCTGCAAGCATGACCAACGCGCGCGACTGGCATGCTGCATCGTTACTTGCCAATGGAAAAGTAATGGTGACAGGTGGCGAACATTTCAATGGTGGTTCATCGTATGCTTATGATGGAATGAAGAGCGCAGAAATTTATGATCCCACATTAAACTCATGGACTGCTGTGGCAAATATTCCAACAGGTATTTCATATCATCAGCAATTCACGCTCGCAAATGGAAAAGTTTTAATAATTGCCGGAGTGGACAGCACCAATTACGGAAGCATTTTTACTTACACTGCTTCCATAACTTACCTGTATGATGTTGCATTGAATTCGTTGACTGCTGTGCCGATGAACATTGATGGTCGCCTGCAATATGCTGCCGTGTTAATGGGCGATGGTCGTGTAATTGTTACAGGTGGTGATATGCTTGCCGATGTAGAAATTTTCGATGCGACTGCCCCCACTTCTTCTGTGAACGCAATTCATACGAATTTGTTTACTTTTTTCCCTGTTCCCGCGAATGAAATTTTGAATTTGAATTTTGAAAATGCAGAAAATAATTTGGTTGAACTGACAGATGTAAAAGGCAAGAGTTTGTTCAGTGAAAACAATTATTCCAAGCAACTAATCATCTCCACAAAAAAACTTCCGGATGGAATTTATTTTATCAAAGTTGAAAGTAACGGTGGAATGCTGGTGAGAAAAATTATTGTGCAACATTAATGCGATAACGCATGGTTTTGATTTCAATAACCCTGCTTGAACAAAATAATTCTCGACAAAAAAATCCTATCTAATAAGTCAACTATTTTTTTAGTCAGGTAATTACTTCTTCCAAATCTTATGTGTACTTATTCCGTCAGCAGTTGCAATCTGAACTATGTAAATGCCTGATGAAATAGCTGACAGATTGTAAGTATTATAATTTCCGTTGAATGAAAATTCTTCTACCAATTCGCCTGCTGTATTATAAATGTGAATTGTTCCATTGCTTTCATCCAATCCATTATAACTTTTCACATACAATTGTTCACCACTTGTGTAAATATTGTATGCTGGAATTTGTAGTTGCTCTTCTGTCCGTGGAGAAAGATTTTGATTATGTGCAGTGTACTTAGTGATCAAAGTTCCGAACTCATCAACGATTGAAAACTTCATTGAATCATTATTGAAGATTTCGATTTTACCATAAGTGTTATTGTAATTACTGTTACCTAATCCTTGTCCGCCCTGATTCCAGATATTGAATCCGAAACCTGAATAAATATTTGCGAGTTGCGAATTGGTTTGTAAAAGATTTGCAGCCATCATTTCAGGCAATCCACCGTTCGCTCCATCATCAATAGCAGATGTGTGTGAATCACCACTCACCACAAAAACATTTTTTATGTTGTTGGCTGAAATTGAATTGAGCAATGTTTGCTGATCCGTTTTAAATCCGGCCCACGAATCAATAATTGCAGCCGCTGCATTTACACCGAGCAATGGAATATTAAGTACATAATCCAATACCTGTTCCTGCGCTTTATTAAAACAAACAGAGGAGATGATAAATTTCCATGTGGCAGTTGAATTATTCAAACCATTCGTCAACCAATTAAGTTGAGTGGTGCCAAGCATGGTGTGACTCGCAGGAGGATTGAATGTTCCGCCAAACAATGAATAACTTAATCCTTCTGTATTGGGTGAACGATTAGAGCGACAATCAAGCACAAAAAATTCAGCATTACCCAATTTAAAGCTGTGATAAATTCCATTCACATTCGGATTGCTTAAAGTGTAGTGCGGAAAAAATTTGTTGTAACCCTTAATGCTGTTTGCGCGACAAGCCGCAGGCGCATTCACTTCCTGAACAATCAATCCTGAATAATACGATGAGGAACTTTTGCTGCAATTATCATTCATGTAATCATGATCGTCATAATTATAATCCATCGGCATATTGTTTAACAGATTCATCAATTGCGGCGAAGTATATTTTGCTTTGTAGCTATTCAATACAATATTAAATATTCTTGAAAAGAAAAGATTATTGCCGGGCATAGTCTCAGTGGTATCAGGATAACCCCAATCACCTGTCATTAAAAACAGGTTAGCATTTTCAGTGGCCATTAAATCGAAGATGGGAACGCTCTCTGGAAAATTTACACATGAGCCGGATAAAATTTTATAGTAGCCTGCTTTATTCGGTGCAGGAAAAGTTTTAAAACTTCGCCCCTGAAAAAAATAGTTTCCATTGAGCAGGAAGCGATAATAATAAACCGTGTTGTTGCTTAACGCATTGAGCGGAAAAGTATAAGCATTGTAATTTGCTGAAGTGGTGGTAGTGTTTAATGAACTGTAAGTTGAAAAATTCGCAAACTTGGAATATTGAATCTCCACCGCAGTTGGCGCGCTTGTTCTGATATAAATTTTCGCCTGCTTATTGGTTACACCTCCAACTATTGGAAACTGTTCAATGGTTTGAGCCATACTGCACACAAAACTGAAAACGCCAAGAAGACTTATTAAAAAATTTTTCATGGTTTGGATTTTTTGGTGTTTCAAACATGCATATATTTTTTTAAAGCATCAAAATATCAAACCGAGTTTCATGAATTCCTTAAAAACAAAAAGATAAAATGAACAAATCAGTTATTAAGCAGCTTCCCGATCTCTTCAGCAACAATATCTGCATTCGGCAGCATCGCTTTTTCTAATCCAATATTTAATGCAATAGCGGGCAATGATTTTGCGCCGATGGTTTTTACAGGAGCGTCAAGTGATTGAAAACAGAGTTCGGAAATTTTTCCTGCGAGTGCGAGTGCAAAAGAATTCTGCACAGGTTCTTCTGTAAGCACAATACATTTTCCGTGCTTTCGAACAGAAGCGAGAACAGTTTCTTCATCCAACGGATTGAGTGTGCGCAAATCAACTATCTCCACGGAGTCTGGAAAATTTTTGCTTGCATTTTTCGCCCAGTAAACTCCCATTCCATAAGTGATTACTGTAACAGTATTTCCGTTTGCTAATTCTTCTTCGCTTGCATGTTGAATAATATTTGCTTTACCTAAAGGAAGAATATAATCTTCTGCGGGCTCAATTGTTTTTGCTTCATCAGTGCCGGGAACTTTGCTCCAATACAAACCTTTGTGCTCGAACATCACTACCGGGTTCGGATCGAGGAAGGCGGCTTTTAATAATCCTTTCATG
>JAHEZG010000209.1 GCA_023251195.1 Chitinophagaceae bacterium
TCTGGTCGCACTTTATGTCATTGTGATTGGTGAATTGATAAATTAATTTCTTGCTGTCGAAACTCCAGTAAGCTTCTGCATTATCGCCGCCAAAAGTTAATTGCTTTACATTTTTAAAATGCCTTTCACCGGCAAAAATCAGTGAATCAGACGATGCTGTTGATTGGGCAAAAAGATTATTCGACAGAACAATAAATAGAAATGCTAGCAGGGAATTTTTCATACGGGGCGGCAAACCTAACAGAAATTATAATTTCTAAAAACTGATTTATGCTTTTTGATTATTTCAAAACCAATACTGATGATTTTCTACGAAGAATTACGAATCGCCTTAATTATTTCACACAATATTTTATCTTTTAATTCGATATTCACCAAAACTATTTCATGAAAATAAAATCATTTTATGTTTTTGTATTACTTTCAATTCAATTCGTCAATTGTAAAAAAGATAAACCGCTACCAGATATTTCTTCGGGGTTAGTTGCCTTTTTTCCATTGAACGGAAATGCTTATGATTCTGTAAACAATGTTTATGGTATCAACCATTTGGCTACATCAACAACAAACAGAAACAATGTAAACGGAATGGCAATGAATTTTTCTCGAACAGATTCTTCCTTCATCAATTTCAACGACCACATAAATTATTCGCTGACTTCCGGTGTGTTCACCATTAATTGCTGGGTGAATCCGATTGATTCAATTGAGACCGGCGCAGTATTAAGTAAACGAAATCCAGGTGGCCCTTTTGAATACAGTTTAGATAATCATTTCAGTCATTCTGTTTTCAATTTTGATAACTGGCCATACGATGGTAACGGAAGTGTGTATGGCATTGACCCGCTCAAAGCTTCTTCAACTCTGAAATTAAATGAGTGGCACATGATTACTTATATGGCTGATGGTTATTCATTAAAAGTTTATACTGATGGAATTCTGCAAACAGGAATTGATAATTACAATGCAGGAAAAAATTTTAACGATACCGATGCACCGTTCATGATTGGAGTTGGCGGACCGTGGGGTGTGAATTTTTATTTCAACGGAGCAATTGATGATGTGAAAATTTACAATCGCGTTTTATCAGAAGAGCAAGTGAAATATTTATTTCAGAAATAATTTTTATTCTATCAAATATTTTTTCGTTAGTAAATAATTTAATTCAAATAAAACATCGAAAGTGAATTCTATACTTTTGTCGCAATGCTAAAACACATTTCATTTTTTCTTTGCCTCACTACTGGAATTTATTTCTCCGTTCATTTTTCTTCGTGCAGTTGTAATCATTCCGTTGACCCGCATGAAGACAGTTTAACCGCAGTTGTTCAAGGCAACAGACAGTTGATGGACTTAACAGTTCAGATTAGTGATAACCCGAAGAATGCAGATTTATATTATCAGCGCAGTAAAGCATTTGTACAAATTGACAGTTTAAGATTTGCATATGATGATATTGAAAAAGCCATTGAGTTGGATTCAACTAATGTGAAGTATCATTTCCTACTGACTGATATTTTTTTACAAGGCAGTTATGCCGAAGGAGCAATTGGCGAATTGCAAACCATTATAAAATTGCAACCCGATAATTTTATTGCCCGAGCTAAATTGGCGAAAGTTTATCTGTTTGTAAAAGACCACCAGAGTTCGTTAGCTCAAATTGAAGAGTTGTTAAAAACAAATGAAAATAATCCCGATGCCTATTTTTTAATGGGAATGAATTACAAAGAATTAAAAGATACCATGCGCGCCATTGCTGCTTTTCAAAAATGTGTGCAGTACAAACAGGATTTTTATGATGCGTTTATGCAACTCGGTTTATTGCACTCAGCACAAAACAAAAATCTCGCTCCTTCATATTTTGATAATGCAATCCGTTTAGATAGCAGCAAAACCGAAGCGTGGTATGCCAAAGCAAAATATTATCAGGACAAAGCAGATGATGCGGATAAATTGAAAAATAATCAGGAAGCAAAAACAAATTACGAAGCAGCGAAAAAAACTTACCGCGAATTGATAGTTAAAAATCCGCAGTACGAGTTCGCCTATTTTAATCTCGGATTTATTTATTTACAACAGGATTCAATTGATAAAGCATTGCGGCATTTTGATTTAGCCACAAAAGTTTCTCCGCAGTATGCTGAAGCCTATTATTACAGAGGTTTGTGCGAGTTAATGAAAGGGCAAAAAGACCAGGCAGCAGTTGATTTCCAACAAACATTAAATCTTAAACCTGATTACTCAGCCGCACAGGATGAATTGGATAAGTTGGATAAGAAATAGACTTTATATCTTTTGCAAACAATTATCTTATTAAATTTGAGTAATGATTTCTCAGAATAAAATATCGGAGGTAGTAAATAAAATTGTTTCGGATTATCAACCTGAAAAAATTATGCTTTTTGGCTCTTATCAAAATGGAATTCCTGATGATGAAAGCGATTTGGATTTGCTCATTATTAAGCAGACTGACTTACGAAAATTTGAAAGAGCAACTGAAGTAAAAAAAATATTTGATTCTTATCCGTGTCCAATGGACATAGTTGTTTTTACTCCTGATGAATTTGAACACTCAAAAAGCATTTTGAATACACTTGCTTATATCGTCGAGAAAAATCATCGGGTGCTGTATGCAAAGTAATTATCTCGATTGGGTGAAAAAAGCCGAGGAAGATTATCTTGTTATAAAAGCAATTATAAAATCAGACTACAATCCTGTGAGCGGAATTTTATTTCATGCGCAACAATGCGCTGAAAAATATCTGAAAGCATACCTTTCATTTAAAGGAAAAGAGATTGCTAAAATTCATGATTTGGTTTCTCTTCATCAATTTTGTTTTGAAATTGATTCTACTTTTTCAATTATTAAAAACGATTTGATTTATTTAGATGGTTTTGCAGTTGCTCCAAGGTACCCTGATGAATTTGCTGAATATGAAATTTCAGATGCTATAACAGCAATTGAATGTTGTAATCGTTCGAGAGAAATTTGCAGAAGATTATTAAATCTTAAAATTAATTCTTGATTTTGTTCATTAATACATTGTGCGAATCTTGAATCTTGCCGTTCCAACCATTTTATTTGCACCCGAAAATCTGACTGACAAACACTGATGATAAAAATTACATTTCCCGATGGAGCGCAACGGGAGTATCCGAAAGGAACAAGCGCTTTAGATATTGCAAAAAGTATAAGCGAAGGATTAGCACGAAGAATATTGGCTGCAAAGGTCAATGACGAAGTGCGCGATTTACTTCGACCCATTAATGAAGATGCAACATTAAATTTTTTAGCGTGGGACGATAAGGAAGGCAAGAGCACCTTCTGGCACAGTAGTGCACACTTGTTTGCCGAAGCATTGGAATCCATGTTTCCGGGAGCAAAATTCGGAATAGGTCCTGCCATTGACAATGGATTTTATTACGATGTTGATTTAGGCGGATCAGCTTTAACACATGAAGATTTGATTGTGCTGGAGAAAAAAATGAGTGAACTCGCCGCTGCAAATTCAACATACAATCGTACTGAAGTATCAAAAGCTGATGCGTTGAAATATTTTACTGAGAAGGGTGATGAATACAAATTGGAACTCATCAGTAATTTGAATGATGGCGAAATAACTTTTTATCAGCAGGGAAATTTTACTGACCTGTGTCGTGGTCCGCACTTGCCGAATACATCCTTTATCAAAGCAATTAAGTTAACAAACATTGCAGGTGCATACTGGCGTGGCGATTCGAACAACAAGCAAATGACACGCGTGTATGGAATCACTTTTCCAAAACAAAAAGAATTAGATGAATACCTCGCCATGGTGGAAGAAGCCCGCAAGCGCGACCACCGCAAGATTGGAAAGGAGATGGAGATATTCACTTTCGACGACGACATCGGACAAGGTTTACCATTGTGGATGCCTAACGGCGGAGCCATGATTGAAGAGTTGGAAAAACTGGCGAAGACCACCGAATTCCGAGGTGGATATTCACGAGTAAAATCCCCGCACATCGCAAAAGAAAATTTGTATCTCACTTCAGGTCACTTGCCATACTATGCTGAAAGCATGTTTCCTCCAATGGAAATTGAAGGAACAAAATATTATTTAAAGGCTATGAATTGTCCGCATCACCACAAAATATTTTCTGCTTCACCAAAAAGCTATAAAGATTTACCCATCCGTTTTGCCGAATATGGAACCTGTTATCGCTACGAACAATCAGGTGAATTATTTGGTCTCATGCGTGTGCGCAGTATGAACATGAACGATGCACACATCTACTGCACCGAAGAACAATTTGAATCAGAGTTTCGCGCAGTGAATGAAATGTATCTGAAGTATTTTAAAATTTTTGGCATTGATAAATACATCATGCGATTCAGCACGCACGACCCTGCAAAGCGTGGAAAAAAATATTTAGACATGCCGGAGTTGTGGAAGAAAACCGAAGACATGGTTCGTCGCGTTTTAATTTCTTCCAACATTCCGTACATCGAAGTGAGCGACGAAGCAGCTTTCTACGGGCCAAAAATTGATGTTCAGATTTACAGCGCGATAGGAAGAGAATTTACTCTCGCAACAAACCAGGTTGACTTCGGACAACCTGCACGATTTGGTTTAACATTTCAGAATAAACACAACCAACCCGAAACACCAATCTGCATTCACCGAGCGCCACTTGGCACACACGAGCGCTTCATTGGATTTTTGATTGAACACTATGCAGGAAAATTTCCAATGTGGCTTTCGCCCTTGCAGGTAACAGTTCTTCCGGTTGGTGAAAAATTTATTCCGTATGCTGAAATCGTGAAAGAGAAATTAAAAAATGCTGATATTCGCGTCACCGTTGATGAGCGCAATGAGAAGATTGGAAAAAAAATCCGCGATGCTGAAATAAAGAAAGTACCTTGCATGCTTGTAGTTGGCGAAAAAGAAGAAGCCAACCACCAAATAAGTTTCAGAAAACAAGGCGCAGGCGATCAGGGAACAATGGGCATTGACCAGTTCATATCGTTTGCAAAAGAAGAAATAGAAAATTACCGTTAAACCTAAAATCAAATACCATAGCACAGCCTTACTACCGTCCTCAGCCGTTCCAGAGAAAGAAAGCCAGAGAACATCGTATCAACGAAGAAATCACCGCGCAAAAAGTCAGAGTCAGCGGCGAAAATATTGAAGCAGGTGTGTACGACACCCGCGATGCCATTAAGATGGCGAAAGATTTAGAAATAGATCTGGTTGAAATTACACCCGGCGCCGATCCTCCCGTTTGCCGCATCATTGACTACAGCAAGTTTCTGTACGAGAAGAAGCGCAAGGAAAAGGAAATGAAATCGAAGCAGACAAAAAATGTGATGAAGGAAATTCACTTCACACCCAACACGGACGATCACGATTTCGAATTCAAAACCAAGCACGCCGAAAAATTTTTAGCAGAAGGAGCAAAGGTGAAAGCCTATGTGCAGTTCCGCGGCCGTAGCATTGTGTTCAAAGATCGCGGCGAACTCTTGCTTTTAAAATTCATTGAGCGCTTGGTTGAATCCGGTTCAGTAGAAGCACTACCAAAACTCGAAGGCAACCGCATGCACATCATTATCAACCCGAAGGGGGCGAAGAAAAAAGCATAGTTGAAAAAATAAAATCATTACCAACCCTGAATCAAATTCTGATTCAGGGTTTTTTTATTTGAAGATGTAAGCAATCAGAATTTTGAATTCAGAATTTATGGTGAAGCTCCTTATATTGCATCAGTAAAAATTTTATCCAATGAAGAAATTAACTGCCTTAAGTGCTTTTATTCTGACTGTAACTGCTGTATCAGTTTCATTATTTTATTCATCCTGTAAAAAAGATGCCTGCAAAGAAGTGCTTTGCCTGAATGGAGGTACTTGTAATGATGGAACCTGTTCTTGCCTATCCGGTTTCACTGGAACAGATTGCAGCGTGGTCAATCACACTACAACGCCACCACCTCCTGCTGCTAAGAAAACATACAAAGTCACTTACGAGATCGGATGCACCGATTGCCAGGTGATTTATTACAGCGATTCCATGCAAACACAAGCAGTGGAAGACCATCAGAACAGTAGTTGGACCTATACTTTTTATGGAAAGAAAGGTCAGGAGGTTTTACTTTTTGCCTACAACACTTCGTCGCAGGCGCAAGGTGTTACTGCCACCATAAAACTGAACGATACTACTACGCTTACTTCTTATACTAATTACTGTCCGATATCTGGATATTCCTTTGTGGTGGATACGCTTCAATAAAAAAACAGAAGAAGAAGGAGTATTTACTTTATTCGACTTAACGGGTAAGGAATTACTTAAAAGTGAAATAGTTCTTAAAGCAGACCAGCCAATTCTTGTTAAAGTTCCTACTCAAATTGCTGATGGAATTTATCTGCTCAGTTTTTATAACAGAGAATTTTGCTCTTATTTCAAAATCATAATTCACAGGCCATGAGAAAAAATCTTCTTCTTTTTTTTAGTTTATTCTGTATCAATAATTGTGAGGCGCAGTATTTTATGCCATTATTTATACCCACATTAGATACAGCCGGATGCGGGTTGCTGATTTCAGATTCAACTAATAATTTCCTGTATATCTTCAATCGAGACAGTCAATACAACAGCCGGATTTATGCATATAGAAATAATGCAATTCAACAGTTAGGTACTTCAATTATTATGGAGCAATACTCCTATGGTACAACAACCAATAGTGGAAAAGTCGCTGTTATGTCAAGTTATGAAAACTTAATAGAGATTGACAGCGTCAATGTCACAAATTGTTTTTATGGGCAGTGTGCAATTCCGGTCAATAGCACACTTGCTTCCAGAAACGACACTATCTATTTTGATCAAGAGGTTCTCGGTCATGATTATGTTCGATACCTAACACCTACCGGAAGCATAGTTACTATTG
>JAHEZG010000210.1 GCA_023251195.1 Chitinophagaceae bacterium
TTCATCCTGAAAAACAAGTTCCTTGTTTGCAATGCTTAACTCTTCAGCGCGCTTTCCTTTTTCTTCATCCTGGTAAGCGAGTTCAATATTTGCTATGCCTAATTCGGCCGCGCGTTTTCCTTTCTCTTCATTTTGAAATGCAAGCTCCTTGTTTGCATTGCTTAACTCCGCAGCGCGTTTTTCTTTTTCTTCATTTTGAAATGCTAATTCTTTATTCGCAATAATTAATTCTGCCTGCTTCAGTGAGGTAACATCTCGTGCAGCAGCAAAAACACCAAGCACATTTCCGTTATCATCTTTATAAACTGAAGCATTGTAAAGCACATCGGTCAGTTTTCCGTTCTCATGTTTTATGGTTAACGGATAATCTGCCACAAAACCTTTTTCAAAAACCTGGCGATAACCTGCCTGTGCTTTTGCTGGTTCAGTAAAATAATCGGAGAAATCAGTGTCAATTAATTTTTGCCGCGCGATGCCGGTCACTTTTATCAGCGCTTCATTTACATCGGTAATTTTCCCATCCGCACTGATAGTAACGAGCGGATCTAAACTCGCTTCAATTAAACTGCGCGCATAGCGCGATGATTGTTTTTCTTTCTCTTCGTTCTGAACAGAAAGCTTTTCGCTTTTCGAAAGTGTATCAGTTTTCATCGCTTATAAATTTTGTGGTTGATCCTTCTGCACACTCAGAATAAAATTTTCTCTGGTTGGTCGGTTTTGATTTTCCGCTAATAGTGCAAGCACATGCGTGATGATTTTTTGCAGTTGATCGAAGTCGCATTTTTTTACATAGTAGTGCGCACCATTTTCGAAAAATACATCCGCAATTTCATTGCGAAGCGAAGTGGAATAAATAACCACCGGCAGTGATTTTAAATTCGGATTCAATTTTATTTCAGTCAGGCATTCAGCCCCGTTTTTTCTGGGCATGTTGTGGTCCAGAAAAAGCACATAGGGAAGCTGGTGCGAATTTTCATTCAGGTAATCCATTAATTTTTCTCCGTCAACAACAGTTACCAATTTTGTAGGAATGGAAAGTGCTTCAAGAGCAAGATTGAAAAAGAAGCGATCGTCTTTATCATCATCAGCCAACAGAATATTCAGTGGTGCCGCGTTCATGCGTTAAGAATATATTTTAACTGACCATTCGAAAAAATATTTTCAGCAGCCATTGGAAGTGCATGTTGAATAACCTGAACCAATTGCTCAAATCCACTGGGCTTATGTACATACACATGCGCGCCAATCTTGAACAGCATATTTATTTTGTCATGTGAGTTTGAAGTAGAAAACATCACCACCGGAAGCGTTTTCAGTTTATCGTTTGCTTTTATTTCGGCTAAACATTCGAACCCATTTTTACGCGGCATATTGATGTCAAGAAAAAGAACATGCGGGATTTCGTTTTGATCATCATAGAGAAACTGCATTAGTTGTTCTCCGTCATTTACAATATCAAGGCTTGTTGTGATTGATAATTCTGCTAATGCTTTTTCAAAAAAACTACAATCATCTAAATCATCATCAGCGAGCATAATGTTTAACGGCTTTGCAACTTCATTTTTCGATTCCATTGAAAATACTTTTCCCATTTTGAACTGATTTATTATGAAATCCTGATTTGTTCGTCGAGTGACTTTTTTTCAATCAATTTGGTAAGTAATTTATAAATTATTGTTTTGAGCTGTTCAATATCACCGGGCTTACTGATATAATCGAAGGCACCAATTTTATAAAGCATGTTAATCATATCTTGTTCGTAGCTCTTATCGCGTGGGAATGAAGTCGAAAACATTATCACAGGAAAGTCTTTCAGTTGCTTGTTTTCCTTTATTTCCGATAAACATTCAAAACCATTTTTTCGGGGCATACTCAAATCGAGGAAAAGAACATCAGGCAAATTCTCCGAATTGATTGTCAGGTATTGCATCAACTGCTCACCGTCATTAACAGTATAAATTTTTGTGGGAATAGAAATTTCCTTCAAAGCTTTTTCGAAAAAAAAGCGATCGTCTTTATCATCATCTGCAAGCAGGATTTTCAATGGTGGATTTTGTTGCTCAGTTGTCATTTTAAAATTCTAAACAGGGTGTGTTTTGTGAACCAGGAAGTTGAACTCTTTCCGCTTCACGCAGATTGAAATGTAAAGATGACTGACACTGTTATCTTAAAAGTTACACAACAATTTTAAATTGTTACACAATTCACACATTATTGATATTTGAACTTTGACAGACTAATTTTTAGTTTTTTATAATGGTTATTCAGGGAATAAGTGATATTCCGATATGATGCAGTTGATAATATTTAGATTCCAATTTGAAGTACAAATAAAAAAGCCGCCCATTACTGAGCGGCATCGATATGTATATTTTCAATTTATTTATTTTTTAATGGTCAGTTTATTGGTGGTTGTTCCTTGTAGTGATTCCAGTCGTACCAAGTAAATACCATCAGCTAAATCAAGCAAGGCTACATCAATGTTGTTTGAACCTGCAACCAGCGCAATCTCTTGATGCATAATTTCATTTCCGATTATATCAATAACGCGCAGTGTAGCATTTTCATTTTTCAAAGAAGTCAAAGTCATTAAAAATTTTCCGTCAGTCGGGTTTGGAAAAATGTTCATAGAAGCTGAAGAAAGAGTAGTTGCAGTTTCTTCTATGCGCATTGTGGTGCTGAAAGATTGAATAGCTGACCAATTAGAATGGATAGTGCCGTTTGCATTAGCATCACTTCTAACACGATACTCATAATCAGTATTAGTTGAAAGGGTAGTTAATAATTTTGTAACAGTGGGTGCATCAACACTCTTAAGCATCCAGTTGTGCGAACCGTTCACACGATATTGAATTCGATATCTGATTGCACACGGATTTCCCACCCAATCAATTGTGGCCGAATCGCAGGTTTGCGAATGAGCAGTTACAAGTGCGGGAACAGCACAATCACACAAGGTTGAAAAGTAATTTACCGTTGAATAAGGTGAAGAAATTGTTCCTGATGCATTGCAAAACGATTTTACCTGGTATTCATAATTTGAAAGTGAAGCCAGGTTGCTAATTGTTTTTGTTGTGGCAGGAGCATACACAGCAAAGTTTGACCAGATTGTGGAACCTGTAACACGAAGGCGGATTGCATATCCGAACGAATACATATTAGCGGACCAACAAATGGTCGCTTTGTTTCCGGTGATGGTTGTTACTGAATCTACTCGAGGTGCATTACATGAATCAGCAAGCGGAATGATTTGCGCATTAGAAGCATTGGTCATGAATATCAGTGCAACGACTGTTAATATTTGCTGAGAAATTTTGTTGAAGTTTTTCATTTTGTTTTTGTTTTTGAGTGTGAATTAATTTTCACGATGCAAAGATGTGGTGGTGTACAAGCCTTACTGTTACACAACTACATAAACATGTTGCATCATTCACATACGCACCGGCATTTGATATAAATAATTTGCGAATTGCATTCATTCACTGAAAATAATTTCGGTCGTTTCTCCAATGAAAACACGGAAGCTGAAAGCCTGATTAATATGAGATAAAAAATTATTGTATTGGATACAGATAAGCACCCTTTACTTATAAAAAGTGTGAATTGTATAATATAAAAACAAAGCAATGTAAGCACACAAAACACATTTATCCCTTTCTTTGAATTGAAATCAGCTACTATAACAAATCATGGTTAAGTCAACAAAAAGAAAATTGCGCTTCATTGCAATTACCGTTGCCGGAATATTTATACTACTCTATTTGAGCGCCCAATTTTGGGTGAGTTTTCGTTTGAATCCATTTGTAGATAGTATGATTAAGAATGGAGTAATTAAAGCATCGGATAGTTTGTATTCCATAAGCTATCGCAAAATCAGTTTTGTTATTGCAACAAAAACATTGGTGTTAAAGGATGTAAATTTTAAAGCAGACACTTCGCTTTATAATAAACGAAAAGCAAAATCAATTCATGTGCCTTCAGGATTAATCAGCTTTCATTTGGATGAATTGAAATTAACTGGCATTGAATTTTATGAAGCGTTGATTACACATAATCTGGAAGCAGGAAATATTATGATTACCAATCCTGTAATAACATTAACACTATTCGATTCCATTGAACGAAGAGATACATTGGAAACACAGAAAGTCTATTTCGATATGTACAAACTGTTTTCAGAGAAATTTCATTCCCTTACTATTAATAAAATAACAGTGAAGAATGCAGCTTTTAAATTATTTAAAAGTGTTACAGATACACAAGCGATTGTCAGCAGTAATGGAATTCAGATTGAAGTGAGCAAATTGAAAATTGATTCTGCTTATTCTATCAATCGTTATGAAATTGATCTGGCGCAAAAAATTAAAATCAAAATTGCTGACGCTCATTGGATTTTGCCAGATAGTATTTATCGTGTTCAATTCAGCAATTTAGATCTTGATGCTGCTACTCAATCATTGAGTTTTGAAAAGATCCAGGTAGTTGCATTGGCAGATAAATATAAAATCAGTGCGATAAGGGGTTATGCCGCCGACTTGATTCAAATGACAATGGACTCCTTGCGGTTACAGCATCTGAATATGAATTTGCTTTTATACAATCACAATATTTCGTGCGGTCAGGCAGAAATCCAAAATTTTAATCTGAATTCTTTTCGTTTTAAAAATGCTCCGCGAAAAAGCGGATATCGCGAATTGCCATTGGAACAATTGCGTTGGGCGCCGTTAATGATTCACATTGATTCTATTGCCATTAAGAACGGTCGCGTTGAATATGGAGAACAGGTTCCGGAAAAGAATTTTCCCGGAGTTGTTTTCTTCAGTAATATTTCCGGTTCTGTATTCAACATTAATAATGACTGGGAATCGTTGATGAAAAATAATCTTTGTCGCGTTTCGCTCAGTGGATTATTTATGGGAAAGGGAAAAATGAAAATAAATGCAGCGTTCAATCAAACTTCGGCAGTTGATTCTTTCAGAATGGACGGATACATTGGGAAAATGGAATTGAATTCGTTGAATGCAATGATTCAGCAATCAGCTAATGTTAAATTGGAAACCGGAACATTGGATGCACTTGCCTTTAATATCAGTGGGACAAAAAACAGCGCTTCCGGAAATATGACACTTTTGTATCATGACCTCACGGTTCTTTTTATGAAGAACGAAACGGATGATGCAGGAAAGCAACAAATGGTTGCGAAGAAAAATATTAAATCCTTTCTGACTAATTCACTCGCCATTGTTCCGGCCAACCCAATGGATAGTGTAGTTCGAAGTGTTAAACTATTTAAAACGCGGGATCCTGAAAAATATATTTTCAATTATGTGTGGCAAACTCTTCTATCAGGAATAAAAGAAACCATGCTCACATCGCGAATGAAGAAAGGGAAAGAAACCCTAAAGGACCTTGCTCCTAAAGTAAAAGAGATGCTGAAATAAGAACAACATTGCCGAAGCTATATTTGATAAATTGTAAATTATTTTTTAGTTGTGTTCTTACCAATCAAGTTATTAAACCGATAACCCAACAGCAGTTTCACTTTAACCGGATCATAAGCAATGCGATGACCTGAGCCGATGCCGATGTAGTTATAATCAGCATTGAATAATAAAAATGAATAAATTTTAGTTCCTGAATATCCGATCGCATTGCGCATCAGAAAACCGGGAGTAATATTCAGCGGAACTGTTCGGTAATAATCTGTTTTGATTTCCGGAGAATGTAAGCCCAGTTTTGGGGTGAACGAAAGCATAACATAAAAATGATGAGGCAACACCAAAGTGAAAGCATATCCAGCCGTGATTCCCCCGGTCAGAATGTTGGCTTCTGAAATATTAATACCTGCATTTATTGTTGTTGCTAAAGAAGGCGAGAGAAGTAAGCTGTCAGCAGCAATATCAAGGTAACTTAAATAAACACCGGCGAGTGGAGTGCCTGCGCTGTGCAATTGAATTTGTGTTCCAATACTTGCTGCATCAAACGAAAACCGACGATGATTAAAATTGTAATTGTAATTCATGCCGAGGTTGAAAGTGTGAATGTCGGGTCGAAACTGAGTGCGCACTTTCTCCATATTGCTGTTGTAGATTACAGCAGTGTAACGGTGATATAACTGAATGGTGATTTCCATTAGGTGCGCATGCGAATAAACAGAACTGAGAAGTGCAATGTTTCTTGATCTGCTGTCGAAATTGGAAGAGTAAAAATTAGTAGCAAGATCGAATGTCAAATTTTTATACGATGCACCAAACCCTGCTGAGAGTTTTACATCTGGTTTAAAAGATGCAGTGAAATTATTTCCTGAGAATAGAAACTGATCGTACTTCGATGCACTGTAAATACGCAGCGACCATTTTGAAGCCAGATTATTTATATACTTCGCATCTTCAACCGATTTTAAATCGTCAGGGATTTGCGAATACGAAGCGGAGAAAACGGAAATAGAAATTGTAATAAGGAAAAATAATTTCACTTTTGAAAATTTGGTTGTGAAATATTTCAGGTATGAAAACTTTTTAAAGAGTTCAACAATCCGAAAACTTCGAGCAACCAAACGATAACGACAATAACGACAACTATATTTAAAATGTTTTTGATTTTGCGATCCATGGGAATGTAGGTGTTCACTAACCAAAGTAAAACTCCGACTACGATAAGGATGAGAATGACATTGAGAATTGGCATGGGAATTATTTTTATGATGAATGCAAAGGTTTGCGCAATACTGTTCTAAATTGTTACACAACAATTTGTAATTGTTACATCATTCACACATTTATTCATATTACAATTTTGTTTTCTCCCGCTGCTTGATGAATTGTAAGCGTGGCGGTTGATTATTGAACTCATTCATTTGCGCATACGCTTTTGTTAACGACTCC
>JAHEZG010000211.1 GCA_023251195.1 Chitinophagaceae bacterium
CAAAAAGTTCCTGTATTTAATCCGTGGCTCATTGTGTGGTTCAATGCAACTAAGGGATTAAAAATTTACAATGGTCAGTTTGATTACTGGAAACTGGATTTGAAATTAAAATTTGAATTTCCAAGCAAGCGATTCGGATATACTTACCTGCAGGCATTTGCCGGCTATGCAACTTCCACTTTGCCGCTTGCGGAGTTATTCAGTTGCAAAGGAAATTACACCCGGTATGGTTTGTATTCGTACAGTAATTTTCAAACCATGCGCGCCAACGAATTTGTGTATGATCAGTATGCTGCTATTTTCTGGGAACAGGATTTTGGTTCGTTGATTTTTAAAGCCGGAAAATTTCGCCCGAAAGTTTTGTTGTCGAACAGTGTGGGAATTGGAAAAATAAATCATCCGGAATTGCATGTGGTGGATGGAACTGTTTTAGTGAATCATGAAAAACCTTATACTGAATCAGGATTAATAATAAATAATATCATCAGCAAAAAATTCTTTGGCGCATTGCGATTGGGGTTAGGAGTTGGCGGATATTACCGATGGGGATTTTATACACTCCCGAACTGGAAAGACAATGTGGCGTTGAAACTTGCTTTTTATATAGCAGGATAAATTTTATTTTTTTTACCGATAATCATGTAATGATTAAAGAAAAATTCCTGCTTCAATAAAACTTCTTTTTCAATTACCACTCCTCTTTTCATCAGATGCGATTTGTATTCATTCAAATCATATTGATATGGATGAAGTATATCTCCTGGAATTGCCCGGAACAAATGTTTGAAGAACGAATGGTTGTGCGCATCAATGGTCATGATAAAAACGCCTAATGGTTTTAACGATTCGGTTAAATTGTTCAAAGCCGTTTCATAATCCTGCACATGATTAATGGCATTCATGCAAAAAATAAAATCAAAATAATTCACTCGTTTAAAATTTTCAATAGGAGAGTGGATGAACTCCACATTTTTGTAATCTGATTTTTTAAAATGTAGTAATTGGTTTTCATAATCATTAAGCAGCGGATCAATAGCTGTCACTTGTTGATTTTCTAAAACCATAAAAACACCGGCCGGTCCGCAACCTGCATCTAAAACTTTACAACCATCTTCCATTACTATACTACCTGCATTCAGCAAGTTTTTCCAGTAATCTATTTTCCAAACACGATAATCTTCAATGGATTTATTGCGCAGGTAATTTTTCCACCATCTTTTTTCAAAATATTGAGCCAGTTTCCAACGAAGTGTTTCTTTCATGTTTTATTTCTATTCACAAAAAATAAATATTTCATTTTTAACAAAGAAAAAATTTAAAGGTTGTGACTTTTTAACTGATTGAATTAGGTTTGCGAAAGTATATGAAACAAAATTTCAGACAAGGAGATAAAGTAAACCTCATTCACATGAATGAGACCGCTACTGTTACACGCATAGCCAACGGAATGATTTATGTGAACCTGGATGGCGATGAAATTCCGGTTTACCCCGAGGATATTGCATTGGCAGCGGGCGGAAGCCGGCCGGCAGAGCGTTCAGATTTTAAACCACGAACCGATGAACGGCCAAAAGAAAAAGTTCCGGTGAGTTTACTGGTGCTGAACGAAAGAGGTTTACTTTTAATCATGGAACCTTTTATTGATCAGGAAAATAAACCTGCGCTTCAGGTTTACATACAAAACGGATTTCAGTTTGCGGTTCACTATAATATTATTCTTGATTTTTCTGATGGCGTAAATCATTCGCACAACGGTTTGCTTGCACCTAAAACCAAGAAACAATTATTCCCGTTTCAGGAAGATAAACTCAACGACAAGCCAAACATTTATTTAAGTGCGTGGCAACAGAAGGGTGACGAGAACGAAATTGAATTGCGCATTCGACCAACCGCTCATTTCAAAAAGAAAAAAAAGTTCGAAGGATTTACCGAGGAAGTTTTTGTGTATGAAATATTTAATGAGTGGCCGGGAAGAAGATCGGAGATTGAGCGCCACCACATTTCAAAAGAAGAACTGGAGGTGTTAATGAAAACAAACAAGATTCAGAATTACGACAATGCTGATTTAAAAACCGGCGGCATTGAAGAAATTGATTTACATGCCGTTTCGCTGGGCATAAATGAAAAGGCACTGGCATCGGGAGAAATTTTAGAAAAGCAATTAACCGCTTTCAAAAAAGTATTGGAGCGCGCCATTCAGAATAAACGCGAACGGTTGGTAGTGATTCACGGTTACGGAAAAGGAAAATTGAAAAATGAAGTCTGCAATATTTTAGATGCAGATTATTCATTTCTGCCATATAGAAACGAATACCATCATCGCTACGGGCATGGTGCCACATTCATAGATCTTTGAAATAACTGCTGCAGGGAAGAATGTCGCCTTGATTAATTTCGGGGAGGAAAGTCCGGACAGCATAGCGCACCGCACCACCTAACGGGTGGAACTTCATTGAGGAATTGATGAAGGATAGCAAGTACCACAGAAAATAACTACCAGCTGAAGTTTTTACTTCGGAAGGAAAAGATGAAAACGGGAGGTAAAAGCTCACGGCAATTGGTTGCAAAATCAGTTGCGGGTAAACCTTGCGGGCTGAAAGGCCAAATAAATTCTGTTTAAAAGTTGCTCGCTTTTATTTCCTGAGCAATCAGGAATGCAGAACGGGTTGGCTGCTCGATTCAGGTTGCGAAACCTGAACCAGATAAATGACAATGCTTCTGATGAAAATCAGAATACAGAATCCGGCTTATGCACTTGCAGCAGTTATTTTTTTTATTAACGAATCAGTACCTCAGATAAAAAAGCAATTGATTAATTTGAATCGTACTCCGCTACGAATTACTTTCATAAAAATTTTCAGCTGATGAAATTCAGAATTGGTGCCTTGATTATCCTTTTTACTATTTCATTTTTTTCATGCAAGCAAGATAAATGGCCATGCCTGCATGCAAAAGGAAATATCATTACCAACGAAATAGATAAAACCGGATTCAATAAAATAAATTTTGAAACTGAAGGCACCATCTATCTAAAGCATGATTCGGTTTATTCCATCAGCATTACAGCATCTGAAAACATCATTGACAAAATTGTTTTCGAAACCAGTGGCGATGCATTGAATATTTATTCTAAAAGATGTTTAGGAAATAAATCAGATGTAATTATCCGCATCTCTGCACCGGATATTAATTCAATCTCCACTTCGGGCACCGGAATAATCAGTACAGTGGATTCAATTTATGCCGACCAGTTGGAATTGCAGGTGAGCGGCTCCGGATCAATCAATGCAAATGCAGTTGCGAATAATGCGACAGCCAAAGTGAGTGGCAGCGGTTCAATAACTTTAAATGGCGGCAGCACAAATTTTGATATTGACATTTCCGGTTCCGGTGATGTGCATGCCTTTCATTTATTTACAAACACATCATCAGTAACCATAAGTGGTTCGGGCAATGCTGAGGTCAATGTGTTTGATTACCTGGATGTGTTTATCAGCGGAAGCGGTAATGTTTATTACCAGGGAAATCCATCGCTTAATATTGAAGTAACAGGATCAGGAAGCATAGTGGATAGCAACTGATAATTTAATTGGCGTTTTTTATTTTATCTCCACCCCATCAGCTTTAAAAGCAATCTTAATTAACGGAGAATCTACAAGCATAATTTCTTCGTTTGGTTTTCCTTTATCTCGCAGTTGTTGTTTTAATTCAGCAATGGATGTTGTATCAAGGTAAGAATAACCATGAACGAAAACTGTTTTTCCTTCAATGTCGCGAGGCACCGAAAATTTTTTATCCCAATCAACATATACCTGTTCGCTATTGCCTGCATCTAATTTCAACCAGCAACCTTCGCCCTGACACACCGCACTGATAGTAGCTTTGACAGTAACATCTTCACTCGGAGTTTGTTTAATTAAATCAGAAACAGGAATTGCCTGAGTGGAATCTACAGTAACACCAAATTGATATTGTTTTTTGAAATCACACGATGTAACAAGAAGTGAAATTAAAAGTGTGAGGAAGCAGGATTGAAATAGGTGTTTCATTTTTTTTTATTTTTCATGAATAATAATTTACAAACCAAAAACAGCAAGTGCTTTTGTAAAATCAATTTTTGCTGCAGCTTCGGCGAACGCATCAGGATCAGAAAAACCGGTTGAATTGAAAATGATGAACACACTTCCTTTTGCAGTTTGAATATCCCCTTCTTTGGCTTCAATATCCCAAACCAGAAGCGCTTTTAAATTTCCGAGCAGAATAATTTTTTGAATCGTACCATCTTCGGTTGATGCAATGGTTTGATTGATGGCACCCTTGATATTATTGGCGGTGGAAAAATTTTGAGAAATATTAAGCAGTACGGATTGATCACCTTGAACGGAAGTATATTGTCGTGTAACATTTACAGCCGTGCAGGTAGGATCTGAACCGGGTTGGCCATTTGTATCTGATTCGCCATCGGCCGAAAGATTTCCGGCATTGGCTGGCAAGGCTGCAATTACCTGCAAACCAATTAAAGTATTTACATCGGTCAGCGCTTTTGTTAATGCCGTTTGGGCGGCCATTAATTTGTTTTGGTTGTATTGTTCACTTGCAGTTTTTAACGAAACCTGAATGGCATCCTGCGCAAATGCAGAAAACGAAAACGCAGCCAGTAGAATAATTAAATACTTTGTCATTGTTAAATTTTTTCCAAATGAATGCAAATTGAACCATGAAAAAAAATTCATTAACCGACCGCAGTATGTTAGGTTTACTTAATTCTCAATTTCTATTTTAGCGCCCCGATAAAAAATCTCAACAATGGGAAGAATATTTCAAACCAGAAAGGCAACCATTTTTGCACGCAACGACCGAGTTTCAAAAGCATTTACCAAAATAGGAAAAGAAATAGCCATTGCAGTGAAAGCAGGTGGTGGAAATCCTGATACTAACGCTCGCCTGCGAACTGCCATGCAGAACGGCAAGGGCGTAGGTATGCCAAAAGATAAAGTGGAGGCAGCCATTAAGCGGGCACTCAATAAGGATGAAAAAAATCTGGAGGAACAGGTGTATGAAGGTTATGCTCCGAATGGTGTGGCGTTAATGATTGAATGTGCCACAGATAATCCGACCCGCACCATTTCAAACCTGCGTGTGATAATGAGTAAGGGCGGTGGCACTATTGGCTCGCAAGGTTCTGTGGCTTTTACTTTTGATAGAATGGGAGTTTTTAAAGTTGACAAAACAAAAGTGAATCTCGAAGAAATAGAATTAGACCTGATTGATTTTGGTGCAGAAGAAATTGATTCGGATGATGAAGATATTATCATCTACACTCCCTACACCGACTTTGGTAAAATGCAGAAAGGTTTGGAATCGAAAAACATTGAAGCAAAGAGTTCCGAGTTGCAACAGATTCCGAATAACTATAAAGAAGGATTAAGTGAAGAACAGGCAAACCAAGTGTTACAGTTGGTCGCCAAGTTGGAAGACGACGATGATGTACAGCAGGTGTTTCATAATTTGAAGTAGCTGCAGTTAGCTTTTAGATATTAGCTTTTAGCAGTCAGGAGTTCGTTCTCCTTATAAAAAAAAGAAATAGTAAACGCAAGATTCACAATTGACTATTCACCAATCACAACTACAATTCTTTCAACTTATCAATCGCCTGTTGCTTGTAAGCAGATTCTATTTTAGATAAATCGGTTAGAACAGTTTTTGCTTTATCATTTTTGTTCAAGTCAATTAACAACAATGCTTTTTCCCACATCGCTTGCGGCTTAAAATTATTGTTGAGTTTTATCAGCTCATCCAATTTTTCAATTGCTTTTTCTTTTTCGCCTGATGATTTATACTGCATTGCCTGATTAAATAAATCAGATGGAATATCAATAGAAACAGAATCGGTAAATTGGTCTGGTTGATCTTGTTTCTGACTTTCTCCATTTGCATTTTTGTCTTTTCCGGTTTTGTTTTTCTTTCCTGAAATAATCTGCACTTCATCGAGATTCATTGATGGTGACATTTGCGTTGATGAACCTGAATACGAATAATTTGGTGTAGAATTTAACTGTTCAGTAGTTACAGTAACAGTTGTTGGAGATGTAATTGATTTGGTTGAAACATCTTTTTCATTATTCAGGTCAAACTTATCGCCATCCATTGCTGTAACACTTTCTTCATCTGTCACTTTATTTTCAACCGGTGCTGGTGAATCATCAAAAGAATTGTCATTGGATACTGATTGATTTTCTTCTCTTGGAACATTTTTAAAAACAAATCCACCGTGGGGTTGCTCATCGGGTGCCTTTACATCTTCAATTGGTTTTCCATTTCCAACCGGTGGAGTAAATTGGATAGTTTGTTTATCATAGATGGAATCATTTTTCAAATGAATACTTTCCACTGATTTTTCCAGCTCCGATTTTTTTTCTGAACTGTTTTCAGCAACTTGAGTTTGTTTTTTATTAATCAGTTCATTCAGGTAAAATGCACCTCCAATCACCAACAATAAAACAGCCGCAATCGCTACTGCCCGTTTAAATAAAACATATAGTACTGATTGCTCTTTTACTCTTTCCTTAATACGGTTTTCTAATTTCTCAATTGAAGAATGTTGTTCGGTTTCGGTGAGCAACGACAAACCCTCCACTGCATCAGCGCACAATTCGCAATCGGCAATGTGCAGTTCTGCTTTGCGCAATCGTTCGCCATGCAATCGCCCGGCGAGATAATCGAGCATCTCGTTTTGGGTAAGGCATTCACCGGTGTTAAAAATATTTTTCAACTCGTCACTCATCTGTTTTGCTGAGCATGATTTTTAAATTCCGTTTTCCGTTTTGAATGTAACTCTTCACAT
>JAHEZG010000212.1 GCA_023251195.1 Chitinophagaceae bacterium
TTGATTTCAATTGTTCTGCTGATTTCTTTTTGTATGAAAATATATTCATCGGAAGAATTGCCAATCCACTTTTTTGATTTCGGATAATGCAAAACACGATTCAATTCAATTTCCAAATCACTGCAGGAAAAAATTTCAATTTTATTCTGTTCTGCTTCCTTAATCAGCCAATCATAATTACCGCTGATGAATATGGAGAACCAGATGTTTGCATCCAGCACACAAGAAATCATTTGCGCGCTTCTTTTACAATGCGGTTAATGGCTGCCATCGAAACTTTAGGATGCTTCTTTTGTTTCGCATCTAATTTCTTAGCTTTCTTCCGCAGCATTTGAAAACGAAGTTTGCGGGCAATATCTTTTTTCTCTTCTGTAGAAAGTTGTTCCAATAATTCAACAACTTCTTTTATGTATTGCTGTCCGGATTCTTTCAATGTCATGTTGTAAAAATACTATCAATTTATAGAAAAAAACTTTTCCAAAGTTTTGAACTTTGGGAAAGTTATCGTTCAGCTCTTCCCCCAACTCGTTCCATCCTTTCCATCCTTCAGTTGAATACCTGCTTTCAATAATTCATCACGGATAATATCGGAAGTGGCAAAATCTTTTTTCTCACGCGCTTGTTTTCGCAGAGAGATAACCAGTTGCATTACATCATCCATGTTCGAATTGTCGGCGGCGCTTTCATCTTTCAAACCAAGAATCACTTCCGTGAAATCGTAAAAAGTTTTTTTCAGCAACTGGAAAGTTTCTGGTGTAACACTCATTGGCTGCTGACCATTCTTCCACGCATTTATTTTTCCGCTCAGTTCAAACAGCGTTGCCATCACCATTGCCGTATTCAAATCATCATTCATCTGGTCGTGCAGGTCAGCGATTAATTTTTTTACAATTTCATCTTCGCCGTTGTTGGTCGCCTGACCAACAACATCATAATTCATCGTTTTTAAAATCGCATTTGCATTCATCAATCGCTGCAAACCTTTTTCCGCTGCCTGCAAACCCATGTTAGTGAAATCAAGTGTGCTGCGATAATGTGTTTGCAAAATGAAAAAGCGAACCGTCATTGGCGAATACGGTTGTTCGAGCAATTTGTGAGTGCCTGTAAACATTTCGTTCAGCGTAATGGTGTTGCCATAACTCTTCCCCATTTTTTTACCCATCACGGTAATCATGTTGTTGTGCATCCAGTACTTCACCGGAGGTTTTCCGTTCGAAATACTCGACTGCGCAATTTCACTTTCGTGATGCGGAAATTGTAAATCCATTCCACCGCCATGAATATCGAAAGTGGTTCCGAGATACTTCGTTGCCATTGCCGAGCACTCAATGTGCCATCCGGGAAAACCCATTCCCCACGGCGAATTCCATTGCATGATGTGTTCGGGCGCAGCTTTTTTCCAGAGCGCGAAGTCGGCGGCATTTCTTTTCTCCTCCTGATTTTCCAGTTCACGCGAACCGGCAATCATATCATCCAGAATGCGTCCACTCAGTTTTCCGTAGTCATTTGTCTTCGCATACTTCAGCACATCAAAATAAACCGAGCCGTTTGCTTCGTATGCAAAACCTTTCGCCATTAAATTTTTTATCATTTCAATCTGCTCCACAATGTGTCCGGTTGCAGTGGGTTCAATGGATGGTCGCTCGATATTGAGCAGCGCCATCATGTCGTGATAAATGTTGGTGTACTTGGTTACGAGTTCCATTGGCTCCAGCATTTCGAGCTTCGCTTTGTTCGCCACTTTATCTTCCGCTTCGCGACCTTCTTCTTCGAAGTGACCGGCATCGGTAATGTTCCGCACATAGCGCACTTTGTATCCGAGATATTTCAGGTAACGAAACACCACATCGAAAGTGATGTAAGGTCGCGCGTGACCTAAATGTGTTTCGCCGCTCACGGTAGGTCCGCACACATACATGCCCACATGTGGCGAGTGTAACGGTTCAAATATTTCTTTCGCTCTCGAATAGCTGTTTGTAATTGTAAGTTGACTCATAACAGGTGCGAAAATAATTCTGTTTTTACTTTTTTGTCTAAACAGAGTTATACGAAGTGAACCCTGCGATTGGCGTGCGCAGGGTTCTGAATACAGTAACGGAGAGATAAAAGAGTTTTGATTTACGGGTTAACTATTGCTTGCTGCAAATCGCTCTTAATCACAAAGGTTTAGGATTAAAGTTGCATGCTGACTGGTTATCGGTTTTCTTCCCTAAAAGAAATAACACTTCGACAAACTCATTGTGACTACGGCGTGATGAGTTAACAGATTTCTTTTTTCGTCAGTGGCGGATTTGCAATGACAGCATTTGAGCGGAATAGTGTATCAGTTTTTATTCCTGAAAATAAACACGCTTCACTCTTCGTGAGATGCCAGTCATCACTTCGTAGGGAATTGTGCCGCTTTTTTCGGCGATGGTTTGCAGCGGCAATTCTTCGCCGAACACAATTACTTCGTCGCCTTCTTCCACACCGGCAATATCTGTTACATCGAGCATGGTCATATCCATGCATACTTTGCCAATGATGTTTGCGAATTTATTTTTCACCAGCATTTGCCCCACGCCATTGCTGAGGCGGCGGCTTAATCCATCAGCATAACCGATTCCGACTGTAGCAATAATTGTATCGTGTTCTGTTTTTCCTGCGCGGTTGTAACCGACAGTTTCGCCTGCTTTCAAATGTTTGATTTGCGACACGCGGGTTTTTAATGTGCCAACAGGTTTCAGTTTCTCTTGCAATTTTTTACTCGAATCAATTCCATACAATCCAAGACCGAGGCGCACCATTTCAAATTGTGCATGCGTGAATCGCGTGATACCAGATGAGTTGAGTATGTGGCGGCTCACTGGATATTTCAATTGTGTAATAATTCGTGCGCTGAGTTTTTCGAAAGTTTCAATTTGTGTTTTTGTATAATCATCAAGTGTAACATCTTCACTTGCTGCTAAGTGAGAAAAAATAGTTTGAACTTGTAGTGAAGATTCCTCAGTAAGTAAATGAATGACTTCATCCAATTCACTTTCTTCAATGCCGAGGCGATGCATGCCGGTTTCGAGTTCGATGTGAACGGGATAACCTTTCGGATAATTTTCGCGGTGATTTTGTGCGATACTGTTGAACTGCCGCAGTGCACGCATGTTGTACATCTCCGGTTCGAGGCGGTAATGAATGAGGTCTTCATAACCACCGGCTTCGGGATTCATGACCATGATGGGCATTTGAATTCCGGCTTTGCGCAACTCCACTCCTTCATCAGTATATGCAACGGCGAGGTAATCCACTTTGTGCTGCTGTAACACACTCGCAATTTCAAAACTTCCGCTGCCGTACGAATATGCTTTCACCATCACCATCATTTTGGTTTCGGGTTTGAGCAGTGACTGATACACCGCCAGATTTTGTGCGAGGTGATTTAGATTTATTTCGAGAATAGTTTCGTGCGCCTGCTGTTCGAGTTTTTTGCTGATGCGCTCAAACTCAAATGAGCGTGCGCCTTTGAGCAGAATGGTTTCGTCTTTGAAATTTTCGTTTTGAAAATCTTTCAGAAATTCATCGGTACTTTGATAAAATTTTGATTCGAGATTTATTTTATCACTAAAATATTTCTGCTTTTTGAAAATGGATTTTCCAATTCCGATAATTCGATTCACTCCTTTCGTCACCACCATTTGCGAAACCTCTTTATACAATTCATCATCCGACATTCCGGATTGAAGTATATCAGATAAAATTATTGTTCGGCGGTTATGTTGCTTTTGCTGATTGAGAAAATCCATTGCTATGTTCAATGAATTCAAATCGCTGTTGTACGAATCGTTGATGAGCGAACAGTTATTGATTGCATCCTTCATCTCTAACCGCATCGCAATTTTATTCAGTCCCAACATGCGCTGCGCAATAACTGCGTGATCCATTTTCAGATACATCATCAGCATCCAGCAATTGATTCCGTTTTCAATACTTGCTTCGTCAATGAACGGAATACTGAAATTATAATTCTTATCTTTTTTCTGCGCATCAACTTCAGTGAAGTTTCCAACTTTATGAATTGAATTTATAATAACATCAGCATCTAAATTTTTTCGTGTCCATGAAAAAGTTTTGAAGCCATCAAAATCAGAATCTGCTTTTTTCATTCTGTCGCGGGCAGTAACGAGGCACTCGTTGATGTCGAGATAATCACGGCAGAAGATGACAATTTCAGCGCGAGTGAACAGTCGCAGTTTCTCATTTACTTTTTGTCGGATGTCGAGAAAACCTTCGTTGTGTGCGCCACCGATATTGGTAAAAATTCCAATAGTGGGTTGAATAATTTTTTCGAGATTTCCCATTTCATCGGGCTGCGAAATTCCGGCTTCGAAAATTCCAAGGTTGTGATAGGGTGCAATTTGCCACACCGATAACGGAACACCGATTTGCGAATTATAACTTTTCGGTGAGCGGACAATGTTGTAATCGGGTTCGAGTAATTGGAAGAGCCACTCCTTCACAATTGTTTTTCCATTGCTACCCGTAATTCCGAAAACAGGAATATTAAAAAGTTTGCGATGCGCCGCAGTGAGATTCTGCAATGCAGCAACCGTATCTTTTACTGAAATGAAATTTGCATCGGCAAACGATTTTGTTTCAACCTGTTCGGAAATCACAAAGCACCGAACACCTTTTTTATATAAGTCGCTGATGAACTGATGACCATTCCGCCTGTCGCCCTTGATGGAAAAAAATGTTGTTGACTCCGCTAAAGTGAGTTTGCGACTATCGAGTAATAAATTTTCAATTGAAACCGGCTGACCTTTCTGTACCAGTTTGCCACGCATCATCTTGGCTAACTGTTCTGCTGTGTAATTTTTTAAATTCATATTTCGCAGGGCGAAGGTAATTTTCAAAATCAATATGGATGAAATGTTATTCTAAAAATTGATTTTATGTTGAAAAGAATTTTTTTTCAGTGCGAAAAAATGAATTTATAAAAATGGAATCTAAATTATTCAATTATGTATAAACCTAAAAACCAAAACCCTTCAGTTGTTGAAGGGCTTTGGTAATATAAATTGATTGCAAGACCAACACGGTTTTGAAAACCGCGTTGGTCTTACATAATATTTTTTATTTCTGAATAATCAAACGCTGAGTAAGCGTCAATTGTTGGTTGTTCAGCACCACTTCATACAAACCATCGGCAACATTATCGAGTGCAATAGTTAATGATGAAGCATTGCCGGCAGCTGAAAGGCTGGTATGATAAACCAATTGACCGGTGATGTTGTAAATGGAAATCTGAGATTCAACTTTCAAGGCAGGAATCTGAAGCATAAAGTTTCCGGCATTCGGATTTGGGAAAAGCCGGAAAGAATTTTCAACAACAGTATCTTCCAATCGCGGTGCAGTGGTGAAGGTTTGCAATGCAGAGAAAGCAGAATTGATTCCGGCTGCGCAAGTTGAACGAATTTGAAATTCATACTGCGTGGCATTTGTTAAACCGGTTAGCGTGCCGCTGGTGTTGGTGGTGCTTAATGAAGTCCATGCAGTAGTTCCGGTTTTTCTGTATTTGAAAAGAAAACTGGTTGGCGAACAGGCCGTTGACCAGCTGATGGTAACAGTGGTATTGGTCAAATTTGTAATCGTTGGATTAATAGGAGCTGTGCACACTTGTGTTTTTCCATTCTTTCCTTTCCAGCCTAAATTCTGATTGCTGGCACAAAAGGCAGCAACCTGAAAAGTGTAAGTAGTGTTCGAAGCCAGCGCGGTGAAATCATAAAACAATACATTTCCCAGAGTCACTACCGGGCTCCATGTGGTGGTGCCTGCAATTTTATATCGCACTTTGTAATAAGTAGCTGTAGGAGTAGCCGTCCAATTTAATCTTGCGCTGCAGCTATATAAATTCGATACAGTCAATGTTGGATTATAAGTTCCTGCGCTCACTGTGTAAGTGGTCACTACGGTGCATGGTCCTGAAGTAACTGTCAGTGTATAATTTCCGGCAACAAGGTTTGCAAGATTTTGTGTGGTGGCTCCGGTGTTCCAGGTAAAATTGAATGGTGCAACACCTCCGATAATTGTTATAGCAATGGCTCCGCTTCCGGGGCACGGACTATCGTTCGTGATACTTGCAATAACGAATGGCTGATCCTGAACTGTGATTGCTGAAGTTGCAGTTGCTGAGCATCCCAAAGCATTAACTCCGGTAACCGTATAAGTAGTTGAAGCATTCGGAATGGCAAACACACTTGAACCACTGGTACCACTCAATCCCGCACTCGGACTCCAGGTATATGTTGCTGCGCCACTGGCGGTGAGTTGTGTTCCTTGTCCTTTGCACAATGAAAATACGGATGGCGTTACAGAAATTATTGGCAATGAATTTACAGTTACAATAACCGCATCAGTTGCTGTGCATCCTTCAGCATTTGTGCAGGTAACATTATAAGTTGTTGTGGCTGTTGGTGTGGCTGTTGGTGTGGCCGATGTTGAATTATTTAATCCTGAAGTTGGGCTCCATGAATAAGATGTTCCGCCACTTGCGTTTAAAACAGTTGATGACCCGGCGCAAACTGAAGCATCGTTTCCTGCACTTGCTGTTGGCGTATTAAAAACTGTTACTGTTTGCGATGATGAATTACTGCCGGTTGCATTTGATACTAAAAGTGAAACGGTATAAGAACCTGCCGCAGCATAACAAACTGTTCCCGGATTTTGTGAAGTAGATGACGCCGGATTTCCGCCGGCAAAAGTCCAGCTCCAGCTGGTTGGTGCATTCGTGCTTTGATCTGTAAAGTTTATACAGCTACTTGGACAAATCGTGTTGTCGCTGATGGTGAAGGCGGAGGTGGGAG